>JBEKWX010000039.1:0-18615 GCA_049512675.1 Terriglobales bacterium
CCGTCGCGGCCCTTGGAGTCCGTGGTAGGTTGTGATTCCACCCGATACGGTTGAGCATCCTGCGCCCAGAGGCGTGCGGAGATGTAGCACTTGTAGAACGCGCTGCTTCCGGTGATTGCCTCCGGGGCCTTCGGTTGAGGCTTCTCCACCGGTGCCGGTTTGCTCGGCTCCGAAGAGCACGCGGCCATCAATCCTGCTGCTAAAATGGCAACCGCAACGACTGGTTTTTTCATCGACGATTTCCTGCTCGAGCTTTCCATAGTAGAGTGGCCTCAGTCTCGCGATTCGTCGTTTCGCGATTCGTCGTTGCGCGATGATTCTTCGGCGAACCGTTTCGCGACTCATTGTACTGAATCGACGCCATGGATTCCTATCTCGAACGTTTGCGGCGTGAACTCGAGGATGCAACGGGCGGTGCCACCGCCGGCGGCTTGGCGCAGGCTCCTGGCGGAAAGTGGAGTGCTGCGCAAGTACTGGAGCACCTGTTGCTGACCTACCAGAACACCAACCGCGGATTGGCAAAGTGCCTGGCACAAGGTGCTCCGTTGGCTACGCGCGCCACGCTGAAGCATTGCTTGGCCGCGCTGCTGGTCGTAAATCTCGGCTATCTCCCTGGAGGCCGCCCGGCCCCGGAGCGTGTGACCCCGCGAGGAATGCCGCCGGAAGAGGTCCAGCAAGCCATCACGCCTGAGCTGCAGAAGATGGATTCGGGCCTGGACGATTGCGAGCGCCGGTTCGGCGCCGAGACGAAAATCATGGACCACCTGTTCCTCGGACCTTTGACGGCCGACGAGTGGCGCAGGTTCCACTGGGTCCACGGGCGCCATCATGCCCGCCAGATTCGGGAGCGCCTGGGGAAGGCCTGATCCCCAGAGCAGGGAAGACAGTCTAAGAAGACTATCTAATCGGCGATTTTTACTCTTTGTCTTTGATGTTGTCCTTGTTGCTGGTTTCGTCCAATTCGTTCGCCGCAACCCCGGCCTTGCGCGCCTGCTCCTGCATCTCGTCGAGTTGCTGCCGGGCGGCATCAATCGCTTTCTGCTTGGCGTCGATGTCGGTCTTGTACTGCGCCAGGCGGATGACGAGGGCGGCGGCGCTTGAATCGCTATACACTGCGGCGTCGCGCAGATGAAGCTCGCGCTGGTAGAGGTCGAGCTCGTGGTTCAGGGAATCGATCTTTGCTTTCTGCTGGGCGATTTTCTCGCTCCACTCCTTCGCCATCTTCTGACGTTCGCCCGCCGCAGGGGAATCGACAGCAGCCGCTTTCTGCCCTGCGTTGCCATCGGCCTCGGGCGCCGGCCCGACCACGCTCAGACCTTCGGTGGTAGGCAGGTTGTCGTTATCGTAGTGGCGGGTGGTCGAACTCGCCTCGGCCTTGTCCTTGCGAACCGCCCGCGCGTAATCTCCGAGCGACTGAGCGGCTGCACAGCTGACCCCGAGCAGGAGCAGAGTAACGATTGCCATAAGTTTCGTGTGCTTCATGTCCTCATCCTTTCGCAAGCTGCGATTTTGATCGCGGCTTGCCATCGCTAATATCAACAACTCGTGGATGCAACACGGGCGCCTCCCAGGAAGCTGCCAATGGTCCGGTCCAATTGCGCCGCTTCGTGGGCGATGCCATCCGCCAACTGGCGCGCCAGTTCCGCATCCCGGCTGCACGCCAGTTGCTGCGCGTATCCCGCAATCGTAGTCAGGGAATGGCGCAGTCCCAGCGCAAGCTCCGAAGAGATTTCCTGATGTACCTTTTGATCGTGCCGGATGCGCTCAATGTCGGTCTTGTCCGTCAGCACCAGAGTCGTGCCCATGAGACTGGCGTCTTCGGCCAGAACGGGAGAAGCAGCCAGTTCGAGTACGCGGCTCTCTCCATCCCGCGTGCAGTAGTTCAGCACCAAACCTCGAATTGCCGACTTCCCCGCCAGAGCGGGGGCAAGCGCTTGCTCGACGCTCGCTTCTGAAGATGATCCATTGTTTTGCAGATGCGTGTTTCCCGGGCGCATGTCTTCCGGGCGCAACGTCGCCGTGCGGAAAAGATCGCCGGCATGCAGTCCCACCGGCGAGGCGAATCCCAACAGCGCGCGCGCCGCCGCGTTCGCTTGCCGCACCAGACCGCTGGTATTCAAAAACAGAACGCCGCAGGAAAGGTTCGAAAGTATGGTCGAGCTCAGCGAGTCGGAGGCCTTGGCTTTTCTGCGCTCCGACAGTTGCCGGGTGGCGAGCTCATGTTTCTGCTGCTTCAGTTGCTGAATGACGGCGTGATAGGCGTGCACGGGCAAGCCCTCCGCCGCCATCGGCGCGTGATTCAGCGATTCGGAGTCCTCTGCGAGATGCTTCCGCAGGCGCCGAATCAAGAATAGGCCCAACCCGAAAGCTGCCATGGCTGCGACGAGAAGCAGGGCCATGCGCAGTATCATCGGATTCACCAGCGGATTCGCCAGCAGCCTCACAGCGCCCTCCAATACCACTGCAGAAGGCGGTTTCCAAACAGAAACGACAAAATCGCCATGCTGCCGAGAAACACGCCAAACGGCATCTCATAAAAGCGGAGCGCCAGGCGCGCCGATTGCCAGGCGCGCCGCCGAGCTTCTTTCGAGGAAATGCGTGAAGGCATGCCCGCAGAAATGCGCGAAGAGGCGCCGCGCGCCTCAATCCGGCGCAGGCGCTTGATCCAGACTGCGAGCACCGTGCTCAGTCCAAATAGTGAACCGGCCAGCGACGACGCAAAAATCGTTAATACCGTGAGCTTGGTTCCGAGGAACGCGCCGATCAACGCCATCAGCTTGACGTCGCCGAATCCCATCCCTTCGACCCCACGGGCGCGCAGGTAAATAGCTGCCGCGCCGTAGAGAAACGAGGCGCCGACCGCCGCTCCCAGCAACGAGTCTGACAGCGACCACATGCGCCACGAAATCTCGCTTCTCATGGCGGGCGATACGATGCCGGGCATGATTCGCGAAGCCAGGTCATTCACCGGAACCACCAGGCTGAACAGAATTCCCAGAACCAGCCCGGGCAGAGTCATCGCGTCGGGAAGAAGCTTGGTCTCCGCATCGGTGAAGATCAGGCCCAGCAGCAGGTAGCCGAGCACGGTGCATTTCAGCATCCCGAGCGTCAAGGCAAAATGCGTGTAACAGCCAAGAAAGAGCAAGCCCGTCAGCAGTTCGATCAACAGGTAGCGCGGGGATATGGGCGCCTTGCACGATCGGCACTTTCCGCGAAGAATCAGCCAGCTTAGTACGGGCACGTTGTGGTAGAGCGGGATCAAGTCTCCGCAGTGCGGACACGCGGAGCGCGGCGTTACCACCGACTTGCCGCGCGGCAGTCTGTAGATACACACGTTCAGGAAGCTGCCGAAGCACAGCCCAAGAGCGAAGATCGCAGGTGCAAGAAAAGGTTCCACGTGACAAGGTTCCACATGGGCTAAGTGCCCAGTCTGCTTGGATTTAAATGATTATAAGCCGCTCGGGCGCTGTTGCGGCAAGAAGATCAAGAACACGGTTCCAGTCGCCCGCCCGGTCTCGCGCCCATCTGCCCGGCTCCGCACCCGAATCGATCCCCCGTGCTTCTGCACAATGCCGCGCGAGACCCACAATCCGAGGCCGGTTCCGCGGTCCTTCTTCGTGCTGTAGAAAGGTTCGAAGATCTGGCGCAGTTTGTCGCGGGGAATCCCGCTGCCGTTGTCGGCTACGGTAATGCGAACTCCCTCCCTGCCGTTGGACCAGTCGCGGCCCGTCGCCACCCGGACTTGCAGAGAGCCTCCGTCCGCCATCGCATCCACCGCATTCACCAGAAGATTGGCCAGTAACTGACGCAACTCGCCAGAGTAGCCCGCGATCTCGCAACGGCTGCGGTAGCGCCGCGTCACGCGGATATGCCGGCCCACCAATTTGCTGGAATACAACTGCAGAACTTCGTCCATGATGGCGGCAGGATCCATCGAACCCGGAGAACTGGCATCGCGCACAAACCCCAAAGTCTGTTGTGCCAATCGCGCTACGCGTCCCACTTCTTGCTCGGCCTGGGCCAGATATTCGGCGGCATGGCTGGAGTCATGGCGCGCCAGGTAAAGCAGGTTGACGACGGCCTCCAGCGGATTGTTGATCTCGTGCGCAATCGAAGCCGCGAGCCGGCCCGCGGTGGCGAGCTTTTCGCTGCGGCGGATGGCTTCTTCGGATTGCTTCTCGGCGGAAAGATCGCGGGCGATGGCCGACGTTCCCACGATTTTGCCGCGCGCGTTTCGAAGTGACGACACCGACAGTTGTATGGGGCAGCGGGTGCCGTCCTTCCGCATGCGCTCTGTCCGATAGGAAGCCACGTGCCCGCCGCCAGTGAGGAGCGCGTGGTTGCGTTCCACTTCGTCGCGTCTTTCGGGCGGCGCTAATCGCGCCACCGGCAACCCGACCGCCTCCTCGGCAGTGTAGCCGTAGAGCTGTTCGGCGGCGCGATTCCAACTGGTGATCGTGCCATCAGGACGGGAACTGTAAATTGCGTCGCTGGAGTATTCCACGATCGCAGCCATCTCCCGGGTCGTGTGATCGGCGCGTAATTCCGCCAGGGTTTTCTGCCGAGCCATGCTCGCGGCGAACATGGAAATAGCCAGGAAGGCCATCAGCCGCTCCAGATCCGCGCTCGTGCCGATGCGGAAACCGAAGTGCGGAACAACGAAAAAATCAAGGCAAGCGGTGGAAACGAGCGAGCAGAAAACCGCGGGGCCAAAGCCCAGAAAGCGAGCGGTAAGAAGCACCGCCGCCAGCAAAAGAACAAAGAGATGGCGGTGCAGCGCGGCGGAAAGCGTCCAGCAACTGAGCGCCACCCATACCGCAAGCGCGGCTCCCAGGTATTGCACAAGCGCCGAATATCGATTCCGCGCGATCCAATTCTTCAGATTGGCCCCAATTTCAGACATGCTTTAAAACGCTTCGCCCCCAGCTGGCGGGCGTAGCACTGTTAGACCAAGTGGGCAGGGTGCTTTCGATGTCCTGAGAGAACTCTAGCAGCCGCCGGGGCGCGCGGCAACCGCCGAACGCGGCGACCGTTGGAAGGAGACTAGGAAGGAAAATGTTGACCCGGCAAGCCGCTCGCGTTCGGGCCCCGTTCGCAGGTCAGTGCTTGTGGAGAAACTTGTAATCGAGGATGGAGGCCGCCAGCCCGAAAGCGTCCTCGGTATTTTCAACCGCGTCCTTCACGCGAATCAGCCTCCCCTGGCAAAGTACATTGCTGTTCTTTTGGCCGGAGATCTCCTCGGGCATCTCGAAAATCAGTTCTATAAGCGCATTCGCCGGCAGTTGCTGCGGGCCGTGAAACAGTACCCCCGACTGGCTGATGTTCTGGATCGTTCCCTCGTACCAGGTACTGAGATTCTTCCCGCGGTAGCGAAGCGGAATCTTCGTTCGCAGGCGCCGTGCCCGGGGCATCCAGGTCGGTTGTCTTTGTCCGGAGCGGCGTCGCACGGGGGTGGTCTCCGCCGTCCCTTCCTCCACCCGGCTTCCGCGACGCATGGTCTTCCAGTCATACTCGTAAGCGGTCGCGCATAGCATGCAGACTTGGTAGTACTCTCCACTCGCCGCGCGGCGCGGCCAGGAAAACTCGTGCGAACAGTGTCCCAGCATGAGAACATCCATGAGTTTTTGCGGCATGATGACGGACAACTAATTGGACACTTCATCTTCCGACGGCGTGGACGTTCTGAATAGGTTACTTTTGTGCATCCCGGTTTAGGCCTTATGCTTTTCCATATGGCACACAAAGCACTGTCGCGCATGGGTTTTCTCCTCACCGGAGGCAAGAGTTCTCGCATGGGTGAGGATAAAGCCTTTCTGGATTTTGGCGGCCAAACACTCTTGGACCGCGCGCTCACCGTCATGACCCCGGTCTGCGGCAAGGTGGCGATCGTCGGCGACCCCGCCAGGTTTGCGCAATACAAATCTTCTAAGTATGGATCCGCTAAATATGGACCAGTCGTGGCCGACATTTTTCCCGGATGCGGTCCCCTCGCCGGCATTCACGCCGCGCTCGTGCATTCCAAAGCCGAGTTGAACCTGATGCTCGCCGTGGACATGCCCTTCGTCTCCCGGGAGCTTCTTGCGTTTCTTTTCGCGACCGCCGAAGGGGCAGATAACCATGCCATCGTCACCGTGCCTCGCACCAGCAAAGGCTTTCAGCCGCTCTGTGCCGTCTATCGGCGCGACTTCTCCGTCGCCGCCGAGCAGGCTCTGCGGGCAGCGAAGTACAAGATCGATGCGGCATTTTCCAGCGTGTCTGTCCGGGTGATCGAAGAGGACGAACTAGCGGCAGCTGGTTTTTCCGAGCAGAGTTTCTTCAACCTGAACACCCCGCAGGACCGGCTGGCAGCCGAGGGCGGAGGTTTCGACTCCCCATCCTAGATAGTTAGTGGGTGGGTCTCCAGTTTGCCCGGGACACGACCAGAATCGGGACTGCCCTCTCCTCGTCGTGAGCGCTATCGCTGGTTTAAGTGAACCCGGAAGACAACGCTTGAAGATGCGCCCTCCACCCAGGTCCTTGCCTTGAGCGGAGAGCGCTTTCCAAGACGGATTCGACATCCGTCTAGTTGCTGGTGGGATACCCTTTAAGCGGCAGACTCCCGAGAAGCAGGCACGGAGGCCGAACCCTGAGCGGCTTGTTCTATGAGAGAAGCAACTGGGCCCGGCTGAGACACGTACACCGCATGACTTCCCTTGACCTCCTCTACCTTTGCGCCAGCTCGTTTGGCCATGGCCCGTTGCGCATCCGGAGGAATCATATGGTCTTCCGTGGATACCAAGTACCAACTCGGCTTTGATTTCCACGCTGGTTGGGTGACTGCGCCACCGAGTGCCTGAGTGCCCCACGGTACCTGAGAATCAGCCATGAAAGCAGCCAAGCCGGAATCTACATCTCCAGCGAATGAAGTTCGGAACTTCGATCGGTCTAAGAATAAAAATCCATCCTGAGGCGGCAGGATTGGAGGCACCGGCGCGCCCGGCGGAGGATTCTTGATCAATGTTTCAACGGATTCGCCAGCGTCGGGTGCGAATGCCGTAATGTAAACGAGCCCTGCAACCTTCGGGTCGTTCCCAGCTTCGGTGATCACTACACCGCCGTAGGAATGGCCGACCAGGATAACCGGACCTTCTTGCGCGGCAATCGTCCTCTTGGTTGCGGCGACGTCATCGGCAAGCAAGATGGTTGGGTTTTGCACGACCGCGACGTTGTACCCCTTCCCCTTCAGTATGTTGTAGACGCCATTCCAACCGGACCCGTCCACAAAACCGCCGTGGACGAGAACGATGTTCTTGACCCCGTGTGTCATTGGTTTAATCTCCTGTTTTGATTTGAACTCCAGAGCAATTGCTAATCTCTGGGCCGAAAATGGCTTCGAAAGCCAGAGCCTACGGAGAGGCTCTCCCACAACGCGTCCGCAAGAGTGCGCCCAAAAGGGAGCCATTGTCAAGGCGCATGAATCGACTCAGGGCGACTTGCGGTTTTTCCGAATTGGCGCTGAAGTCGGATAGTTGTGAGACAACGTGTGCCAAGTATATAGATACCCCAGTAACTCCATGATTCCACTATGCACCAGGGGAGAGGGGGGTACCCCAATGAACAACGAACAGGCTAGACTACCGCTCAACAACCAATGACCCATCCCCAAACGGCCACTCACAACCCCGGAATCGGCGCGTCACTGTGCAGTTGCCAGCGGCTCGGAAACTGGCCCACTACGCCTAGATACGTAGCGCTTGAGCCGCGCTGCCATCTCATGCCATGCTGATAGCCATGGCTGCCGCGGACACGCTATCTCCCTACATCGAGTTTAAGGACGTCTCCAAGGCATTTGGAGATCGGGTCGTTCTCCAGGACGTCAGCTTCGACGTGTTGCCGGGGGAGATGGTCTGCATTCTAGGCCGCAGCGGCGTAGGAAAATCGGTGGCGCTCCACAACATCATGGGCTTCCTGAAGCCGGATTCGGGTCGCGTCATTGTCGCTGGCCAGGACATCACCGACTACAACCAGGAACAACTCGAAGAAATCCACAAAAAAGTCACCATGGTATTCCAGAACGGCGCTCTGTTCGATTCCTTATCGGTCGGCGAAAACGTCGCCTTCCCCCTGCGCGAAAAAAGAGAGCTTTCAGAAGACCAGATTTACCAGGTCGTCGATGGCCTCCTCGAAATGGTTGGCGTCAAGGAGATGCGCGACCAGCTGCCTTCCGACCTTTCTACTGGCATGAAACGTTCCGTCGCCATCGCCCGAGCGCTCGCCGCCCAACCCGAGTGCGTCCTCTACGACGAGCCCACCACCATGGTCGATCCGCTGATGGGCAATCTGCTCGGCGATCTCATCGCCCGGCTCAAATTGCAATTGCACCTGACCTCAGTCGTGGTCACGCACGACATGCGCCTGGCCAAGAAGCTGGCCGATCGCATCGTTTTCCTCTACGAAGGCCGCGCAATTTTCTTTGGTCCCTACAAGGACATGGAGAAATCCACCGAGCCCATCATTCGTGAGTTCCTGGAACTGGATGAATTGAAGCTGGAAGCGTAGAAGCAAGTGGTCAGTGGCCAGTGGTCAGTGGTCAGCGAACGGCGACAACACTATTGGCCTCTGGCATTCGCTGACCACTGACCACTGACAACTGACCACTGCCCTTAAAACCCTTGCCGTACCAACTCCTCCACAGTGATCGAACTTTGCGCCGACTCGCCTTTCATCATCTTCTCGACGTACTTTGCGATCACGTCGGCTTCCAGGTTCACCGGGTCTCCCGGTTTCAGCGAGCCAAGATTGGTCAGTTCGACCGTATGCGGAATGATCGCGATCGTGCAGCGGCTCCCTTCAAGCTTAGCCACCGTAAGGCTGATGCCCTCGATCGAGATCGATCCCTTGTACACCGTGTACTTCTCGATCTCCGGCGGCAGTTCAATGTGCAGCCACCAGTTCTCGGAATCCCGGCCGTCCGAGTCTACGATGCGCTCGAACTCGATCAACTTGCCCACGCCATCCACGTGCCCCTGGACGATGTGGCCGTCGAAGCGCCCGTCGGCCTTCATCGGCAACTCCAGGTTCACCAGTGCGCCCTCGTGCATCCGTGAGAAAGAAGTTCGTACCCACGTTTCCGGCGCCAGGTCCGCGCAGAATGACTTTGCTTTGATATTAAGCGCCGTCAGACAAACGCCGCTTACCGAGATGCTGTGGCCGGTTCCCAATTGTTTCGGTGTACTCGCAGCCTCGATGGTGATCCGGCGGTTCTCACCGCGCTGCGCGATCTTTACGACCTTGCCCACTTCCTCGACAATCCCAGTAAACATGAGAGATCTATCTCCTAAACGTTGTCCCACAAGTTTGTTCGATAAATAACATTGTCATCCTGAGCGAAGCGAAGGACCTGCTGTTCGCCGCAAGATGCAGATCCCTCGCTTCGCTTGGGATGACGATTCATCGAAGGTATCGTCCGTTCACTGCTCCACCCCGATTTTCACCATGGGCCGTCGTCACGAGTACGGGTCGCGCAAATAACCTTCCAGCGCGAAATCCTCGCCGAAGCGCCGCAATTCGAAATGTTGCACGCACTGCGGTTTCCCACGCAGGTCTTCCCCGGCAATGAAGGGAACCGCGCCCCCGCCAAGAATCTTCGGCGCGTAGTAGAGGAACACCTTGTCCACCTCGCCCGACGCCAGGGCCGCCCCGTTTATCAGCGCTCCACCTTCGAGAAGCACGCTGGTGATCTCCATTTCTCCGAGCGCCTGGACAATCGCTCGGAAGTCGGGCCGTCCCTCCGCATTGGCCCCGGATATTTGCATTACGCGAATCCCCTTCGCTTCGAGCGCCCGCCTGGTCTCGTCCTCCGCCGTCGAACACAGCACCAGAACATCGCTCTCGGCCGGCTGGATCACTCGCGCCGCCGGTGGAATGCGCAAGTAAGAATCCAGGATCACGCGCAGCAACTTGCGCCGCCGCGGCAAGCCACTCCGGTCGGTGAGCAGCGGATCATCCGCCATCACCGTCCCCACCCCGACCAGGATCGCGTCATTCTGATGGCGCAACTGCTGCACATGCGCGCGCGCCACCTCGCCCGTGATCCAGTGGTACCCGCTGCGCGCGCCCTCCGACATAGGCGTAGCCGAGCCAGAGTCCGAACTGTGCTCCGTGCCCGGTTTCGTGGCGTCAGCGATTTTCCCATCGAGAGTCATCGCCGATTTCAGCGTGACCAGCGGCTTGCCCAGCCGGATGTACTTGGCAAAACTTTCATTCAGCTTCCTGGCTTCCGCCTCGAATAAGCCGACCTGTACACTGACGCCTGACGCGCGGAGCTTCGCAAATCCCTGGCCCGCCACGCGTGGATTCGGATCTTCCATGGAGCAGATCACGCGGCCGATTCCAGCCGCGATTACGGCATCGGCACACGGCCCGGTGCGTCCCTGATGCGAGCAAGGCTCCAGATTCAGGTAGAGAGTTCCGCCGCGGGCCGCAACGCCCGCTTGCTCCAGTGCCAGAACCTCGGCGTGCTTCACGCCGTCATAGGTGTGCGTGCCCGCCCCAACTTCGCGGCCCGACGCGTCCACCACCACCGCGCCCACCGTCGGATTGGGCGACACCAGCCCGATGCCCGCTCGCGCTAGTTCCAGCGCCCTCCGCAAGTGTTGTTCGTCGGACGACGGCGCTTCTTTCATTCCTCTTCATCCAGTTCTGCCACCGCAGCGCCGCTCCGCCCGTGCGGAGGACGACGCAAGGGAGCGGTGCGATAGGCATAGGGGTCTTCCGGTTCAGGCTTCCGGCGGAGCAGCAGTTTCAGTCGCTCCAACAGCCTCCGCCAGTAAGAAAACGATTTGGACCTTTTCGGTTGCACCATCCGCCCTCCTATGACCTTGCCGGTGGAGAGCCGAGCGAGAGGCCCGTCCCTCCACCGATTCTAAGAAAACAGCGACTCCACAAACTCCTTCGCGTCAAACGGCAGCAGATCCCCAGCCTTTTCCCCGACGCCCACATACCGAACCGGCAGTCCCAACTCGCGCGAGATCGCGACCACGACCCCGCCTTTGGCCGTGCCATCAAGCTTGGTCAACACAATCCCTGTGACACCGGACGATTGCGTGAACTGCCGCGCCTGTTGCAATCCATTTTGACCGGTGGTGGCATCCATCACCAGCAAAGTCTCGTGCGGAGCGCCCGGCACGATGCGTTGCGCCGTACGCCTCATCTTTTCCAGTTCAAGCATAAGGTTTTGCTTGGTGTGCAACCGCCCGGCAGTATCGACGATTACGTAGTCGGTCTTGCGCGCGGTTGCCGACTGCAGCGCATCGAACAACACCGCGGATGGATCGCCCCCGGCTTTCGTCTTGATCACTTCCGTTCCCGTGCGCTGTCCCCAAATCTCGAGTTGCTCGATCGCCGCTGCGCGGAACGTATCCGCCGCGCACAGCAGCACCGTCTTTCCTTGCGCACGAAAGACCTGCGCTAATTTTCCAATCGTGGTCGTCTTGCCCGTGCCGTTCACGCCCACCACGATGATCACTTCCGGTGTGCCGTCCACCTTGGTTACCGGCCGTGCACCGGTCGAGGTCAGAATCGCCAGCAATTCTTCTTTCAGCAGACGTTTGAGTTCATTCACATCTTTGATCTGCTTCCGATCGGCTCTGTCGCGCAGCTTCTCCAGAACCTCATGGGTGGTAGTTGTGCCGAGGTCGGCGCCAATCAGCGTGGCTTCCAGATCGTCCAGCGTAGAGCGGTCGATCTCCTTGCCGATGGAGACGACATCTTCGATGCGTTCGGCCAGGTTCTCGCGCGTGCGCGAGACGGCCTCTTTCATGCGCTCTATAAAACTTGGTTTCTTCTCTTCGTCCAGACTGCCAAAAAGGGTTTGAATCATGAGGTGTAAGGATTATAGGAGAATCCGGGAGGAGAAATTTGTAATTGTGTAATTGTGTAATTTGGTAATTTAAGACCCCAAAGTGAATTAGGTTTCAAATTACAATATTACCCGATTACCAAATTACCAAATTGTTTCTAGGTCCGCGTGGTTTCGACCGTCAGAGGATCGCCGGCCTCGATCGGCGCCGGAACGGCGGCGGCTGATTCGAGCACCATCGTCTGCGTCAGTCGTTTCTGAATGCGAATTTCTCCGCGCTCAAACACCGTCAGCAGCGCGGCCACGGCCTTGGGGTCAAGGCGCTTTCCCGACACGCTCTGAATGATGCGCAGAGCTTCCTCCGGATCGTGTGCCTGCTGATAAGGACGGTTCGTGGTCAGAGCGTCAAACGTGTCTGCGACCGCAATCACGCGCGCCAGCAGAGGGATTTCGTCGCCTTTCAAACCGTAAGGATATCCGCGCCCGTTGAGAGCTTCATGATGCAGTTCGATGCCGGGCAGCATCTCGCGTAATTGCGGCACCGGGCGCAGGATGTTGGCGCCCTTGGTGGTGTGCGTCTTCATGATCTCGAATTCTTCGGGAGTCAACGCGCCCGGTTTTTTCAGGATGCGGTCTTCAATGCCGATTTTGCCGACATCGTGCAACTGCGCCGAAACGCGCAGGATCTCCAGGAATCCCGGATCCAGCCCCATCTCTTGCGCGATCATCAGCGAGTATTTCGTTACCCGGTCGGAATGGCCGCGCGTGTAAGGGTCTTTTTCGTCGACCGCGCCCGCCAGCATCTGGATCGACCCCATGAAGAGCGCCTTGTTTTCATCGGCGGCGCGCTTCAGATCCTCGACGAACTGTTCCAGTTCTTCCGACATGGTGTTGAACGTCGTCGCCAGTTCGCCGATCTCGGTGCGCGTTTTCAGGTGCACGCGCTGGGAGAAATCACCGCGCGCAATCGCCCGACTGGACTGCGCCAGCACTTGCAACGGACTGGTGATCCGCCGCGCCGACAGAATACTCAGACCCACACTCACAAACACTGCCAGCCACGCCAGCAAGCGCCCGGTGCGCTGCATCTCGTAGATTCCGCGATACGCTTCTTCGCGCGGCTTCTGCACCACTACCGCCCATTCCAGCGAGGTCACTGGACTGTACGTCCCCAGCATCTCGGTCGTCTGTTTGCCATCGCGAATCGTGAACTCGCGGGTCGCCGCCAACTGGGCTTTGGCGCCCTCGCCCACGAAACTGCGGACGATCTCGAAATGGCTCATGTCTTGCCCGGTAGCATATTGGCCAGTGGCCGCCGCCACCAGCCTTCCTTGGCTGTCCACGACATACGGCACCAATCCGCTCATACTGACTTGCTGCAGCCGGCGGATCAGGTAGTCCATGTCCACTACCGACCCGATCATCCCCAGAAAGCGGCCGTCGTACATGATCGGCGAGCTCACCAGCATGACAGTGCGCCCTGATTTCCCGCTGCCCACCATCAACGGCTGCCCGCTGTAGACGCGGCCTTCGCGGGCGGCTTGATAGGCACGCTCCAGCTCCCGTTGCAGAAAAGCGTCGGGCTCCATACGTCCGGCGGAAACTCCTCTGGCATCGGCATTCAGCACCGTGGTATAGGCAATGTCGTGCGACGAAGAAACAAAATTCTCCACCATGGCCCGCAGTTCCGGCGTCAGAAAGTTCTGCGCGCTAAGGTCGCTCCCGCCCGGACTGGCCAGCATCATTACCTGAATCGACGACGACAAATTGGCCAGCATCATGCGCAGCGATTCCTGGTGCTGGGAAATGTCGTCGGCCAGCGAACGCGTGACCGTGTTTTGCAGCAGCATTTCGTTGGTTTTCAGGCGCTCCCGATTCATGCTCTCGATCTGCGCTGAGTAGAAATACATCGGAAGGACGCTGAGCGCCAACAGCACTCCCAGGATGACGTATAGGAGTGGAATACGCGCGGGAATGGGCAGCTTCAACGGCAAAAGGCAATCCTGTCGGCCCCAGCCCGGGGATGAGCTGGTCGGTGCTGCATCCATTCTAGGTTGGTTTCGACTGGTGACCTCAGGTGCTTAAAGTACAACTCACCGTTACGGAAGTACTCATGGAGCCGGTGACCGCTTGGTAGTTCTCAGTTCCCAGTAACCCCGCCTTTCTCACTGGGAACTGAGAACTGGGAACTGAAAACTGAGAACTGATTCTGCCGGTCTATAATTAAGCCGGTGGGCCCGGGGTGCTCCATGCGGTACTTCCACGTTGACTGCGTTTGGTATCGTTCGTTGGCAATGCTTTTAGTTTTCTCCGCGATAACGTTCGCCGAAAACACTCCGCCCCCAAGGATTTCCAAAGAGACCCGCGAAGAAATTATGCACGCCTTCAATGCAGAACTGGTCTTTATCCGTACAAGTTTTCCCATGGGGAAGACGGGACTGACCCTCAAGAACGGCGCTGTGACCCCCAGCGGCCCGGAACTGCAAAGTTTGATGGCACTCTGGGGACCAGCTGCGAAGCCCGGCGACCGCGCCCGCATCAGCGATGTCGTTATCAAGGGAGATCACATCCGCTTCGAGATCAACGGCGGTCCCATCAAGAAGCGGAAGTGGTACCAGCACATCGAGTTCGGAGGTGGGAACGCAGGTGGGACCATTGCGCCCTCGGATTCCTCCGCCAATGCCCGCGGCTCTTTCGTGGAACTCTACTTCGACAAGTATGTTCCGGAACTAACCGGGCCAGAGGTGAAGCAATTGCTGCGTCCGGTGTTTGATTTCGACGCCAAGTCCGCCCTCGAGGCCTATCTGGAAACTGTCCCTCCCCAGGTTAAGGAGGCCATCAAGAATCACCACGTGCTGGTGGGAATGAACCACGACATGGTGATCTATGCCAAGGGACGTCCGCCCAGGAAAGTGCGCGAGCATGACGGCGAGGTTGAGTATGAAGAATGGATCTACGGCACGCCACCAGAGGACGTGGATTTTGTGCGCTTCGTGGGCGACGAAGTGGTGCGCGTCGAAACTATGAAAGTGGGTGGCCAGAAAATCGTGCGCGTCGAGAAGGAAGTCGACTTAAACGCAACCGTTGCCAGGAAACAGGAAGGCCGTCCAGCCACCGCGCCCACGTTGAGGCGTCCAGGAGAAGAGATGCCGGAGTCCACTCCTGCCAACCCCTCCGGCATGCCACCGATGGCCACGCCGCAGCCACCCGGAACGGGCCCCAACTAGTACCGTGACCGCGTGACGAGTTCCTCGTTGGAGGGACGGGCGCCTCGCCCGCCCAGTCGGGCCTCGGCTCCAAACCCTCGACCTTCCACACCGCGACCTTCTACACTAGAACTGTGAAGATTGCCCTGGGCCAGATCAACCCCACTGTGGGGGATTTTTGCGGCAACGCTGCCAAGATCATCCAGTTTGCGCTGCAGGCGCGGAGCGCCGGCGCCGGCCTGATTCTGTTTCCGGAACTCTCCGTTTGCGGTTATCCGCCGCGCGATCTGGTGGAGAGACCATCGTTCGTGGCACGTAACCGCGCCACCGTCGAGAGGATCGCCGCCGAAACGCAGGGAATTGCCGTGATCTGCGGGACGGTGACTCCGGCCGAAGCGGATTCCGGCAAGAAAGCGATGAACTCTGCCGCTCTGCTGCGCGAAGGGCGCATCGACTTCATCCAATCGAAAATGCTGTTGCCCACCTATGACGTCTTCGACGAGATGCGCAACTTCGCTCCCGCCAAGAGCCAGCAACTGTTCAGCTTTTGCGGCAAGCAGATGGCTTTGACCATCTGTGAGGATGCCTGGAACGACAAACGCTTCTGGAACCAGCGTCTGTATGGCGTCGACCCGGTCGAAGAACTGGTCCGAGCCGGAGGCAACTTCGTGCTCAACATTTCCGCCTCGCCGTTTTGGCTGGGCAAGCGCGAACTGCGCCACGACATGCTGGCGGCCATCGCGAAGAATCAGAAAGTTCCGGTCGCGATGGTGAACCAGGTTGGAGGCAACGACAGCCTGGTTTTCGACGGATCGAGTCTGGTGATTGCGCCCGATGGACGGGTAATCGCACAAGCGAAGTCGTTCGAGGAGGACCTGATCTATTTCGACTCTCAGCAGCTCACCGGAGACATACACTCACAGGTCGTGGGTGAAGAAGGAAGCGCGTACGAAGCGTTGGTTCTGGGCACGCGAGACTACGTTCACAAATGCGGCTTCGGGCAGGCGATCGTCGGACTCAGCGGCGGCATCGATTCCGCGCTCACCGCGTCGATTGCGGCCGATGCGCTCGGCTCCGACAACGTAATCGGAGTCGGCATGCCCGGACCGTACTCCTCGCAAGGTTCGATTGCCGACGCGCGCGAACTGGCCAGCAACCTGAAGATTCGCTTCGAACTGCTCTCCATCCAGGAAATCTACGAAGCCGCGCGCCAGACGCTTGCGCCGCTTTTCGACGAGCTGCCGCAAGACGTCACGGAGGAAAACATTCAATCCCGCGCCCGCGGATTGCTGTTGATGTCGATGTCGAACAAGTTCGGCGCGCTGGTGCTTTCGACCGGCAACAAGAGCGAATTGGCCGTCGGCTATTGCACTCTCTACGGCGATATGGTGGGCGGGCTGGCGGTGATTTCGGATGTCCCGAAGACGTTGGTGTACCGCCTGAGCGCTTACGTGAACTCGCGCCGCAAGGTAATTCCGGAAGCGACAATTGAGAAGCCGCCGTCTGCGGAATTGCGTCCCGATCAGAAGGATTCGGACTCACTCCCGCCCTACGACGTGCTCGACCCGATTCTCGAAGACTACGTGGAGGAGTCGTGCTCGGCCGAACAGATTGCGCGCGTTCACAATTTCGATCCTGATCTGGTGCGGCGGGTGATCCGCATGGTGGAGCGCAGCGAATACAAACGGCAACAAGCGGCGCCCGGAATCAAGATTTCCGCCAAAGCATTCGGCTACGGGCGGAGATTTCCAATCGCGGCCAAATCGGAGCTCTAACGCGGTGATCGCGTGATGAGACATTTGATGGAGGGACGGGCGAGGACGCCCGGGCTCTGCATTAGCAAGGCGTCGGCAAATGACAACTGCGCCGCTTTTTGTAACAATCGAATTTCAAAATATGACAACCATGCAGCGCACACTTCTCGCAGCTCTTCTCCTGTCCGGCATGGTTATCGCTCAAACCCAATCGGCTCCCCCGGCAAAGTCGGCGGACAAACCAGCGGCCACTTCACCCGCTGCGGGAAGCTCGATGGTTCTGCCCGCCGAAGAGACGGTCAACTCGTTCCTGTCCCAAATGTTTGGCTACGAACCCACGGTGACGTGGAAGGTGAGTGATATTCGCCCCTCCGAAGTGCCGGGACTGGCCGAGGTCACGGTTGTTATCACCAGCACGCAGGGCTCGAACCAGAATCGGTTGTTGGTCAGCGCTGATGGCAAGCATGCAATTACAGGCGACATTTTGCCCTTCGGTGCGAGGCCCTTTGACGAGGCCCGCGCCAAGCTGGAAAAAGGCGTGAACGGCCCCGCCAAGGGATCGGCGAAGGCTCCAGTGACTATTGTCGAATTTAGCGATATGCAGTGCCCGCATTGTGCGAAGGCCGCGCCCGCGATTGATGAGCTGCTCGCGCAGGAGCCCGAGGCCCACTTTGTTTTCCAGAATTATCCGCTGCCCGCTCACGACTGGGCGGAGAAAGCCGCCGGTTATGTCGATTGCGTAGGGCGCGCTTCGAATGATGCAGTGTGGAAATTTATCCAGAAGACGTTTGACGAGCAGGCCAATATCACCCAGGCCAACGCCGACGAAAAGCTGAAGGCCATCGCGACCGCATCGGGCGCGAATGCCGACGAGGTCGCCGCCTGCGCAACCAAGTCGGACACGAAAGTCAGAATCGAGGCCTCCCTTGCGCTGGGCAGGTCGGTGGGCGTGACGGGCACGCCGACTCTGTTCATCAATGGACGGAGCGTACCCGGCGGTGCCCCCGTCGATCTCTTGAAGAAGATTGTGGACTTCCAGGCGAGTCAGAAATAGATCGGGTGATCTGGTGATCGGGCCATCGGGTGATCGAAAACCCGAAACCCAGGAGCTTTTGACTTTAGATGACCCGATGGCCCGATCACCCGATGACCCGATTTATTTGCCCATCCAGATTTCCGGTGGTTCGGTGCGTTCCGGGCTACGGACGACGTAGGGCGTGATCAGGATCAGTAGCTCATCGTTCTCTTCCTGTTTGGTACTCTGTGACGTCAGGAGGCCGAAGACCGGGATTTTGGAAAGCGCGGGCAGACCGCTCAGGCTCCTCTCCTCGGACGCGGTGACCATTCCTGCTACGACGGCCGGCTCGCCTTCCTTGAGCAGGATCCCGCCCTTGTACTCACGATTGGAAATTATCGGAATGCCATTTGAGTTGGTAGCACCCAGAGTGCGGAATTGTATCTCCAGCTCGAGCGCGATGTCTGAATTGTTGTGAACCAGCGGCTTCGCCTTGAGCGTGAGTCCGATGTCCTCATAACTGACTGAAGGAAAGGGCGCGGCGTATGACTGATTCCCGACGACCGACGCGATAGCGGCACTGTTATAAATCGGCGCAAAGCTGGCGTTGAGGATGGGATAGCGCTCTCCCAGCTTAAAAGTGGCGTCCTTTTGTTGGGAAGCACGCAGGTGGACGTGATCGAGCTCCTGGACGGAACTCTCATTCATAGTAAGCGCGGCGGCCAACTGATCAAAGCTAAGTCCCATCAGCGTGAGCCCGCCGCCAAAGGTCGCGAGCGGCTGGCTGAAGATGGAATTCTG
>JBEKWX010000040.1:0-15342 GCA_049512675.1 Terriglobales bacterium
GAAGTAGTAGAACAGCGACTCTGAGCGAGCGTGGTGTCCCATCATGAGCAGCAGGCCTCCGAGCATGGCGATGAACAGCAGCATCAAGAACTCTCGCCTGCTTATAACCGGAACCTTGCTTCGCCACAAGCATCAACTCAGGGACTTTTTCAACAGGTACTCTCGATTACACTCATTGACCCCGGGCGTAAGTGATAACGCCCATTACACCAACAATCAAGCCGTCCAGGGGTGGCTTCCCGGCCTTTCGACCAGCAGGAAAGTTCGAATCGTCTCCTGGGGCCGACCATTTACTTCTCCCCGGTCATCCCGTGGCCCCGCCACGTTTCCAATTGCTGAGATCTGATCGCACCGGCCGCAACTGCGGCCCTCTGTGACCCCTGCCCTTGCATTTTTCCGGCATTTGGGGCAACGTTTCACGTTGGAAAGGAGTGCCTCCGAAATCATGATCACCGTTCTCATCCACCACGAAGTCACCGACTATGCGGTCTGGAAAGCGGCGTTCGATTCCGCCTACGACTGGCGGCGCAAAAACGGCGAGCGCAACTGCCGTATTTTCCGCAGCGCTGGAAACGTCAACGACCTCACTCTTGTCTTTGAATGGGAGACTCTGGAAAAGGCGCGCGCATTCATGGTTTCCGAGGAACTCCAGGCCAGAATGGCGAATGCAGGCGTCAAAGGTGCGCCTCGAGTCGACTTCCTCACTGAAGTGCACAGCCTCCGGCGCAGCGCTGCCGACTGAGCGTGCACCGACATTCGGAGAGCCGGAATCCATTTCCCGGCGATTCGCATCCAAAACGGGTTGAGCCGGCAACCGGGACCGGAAGCAGATACCTCCGTTCTGGCAATTTCCTCCTCTTCTGGCTTGCCCCCAAATTCGTAGTTCAAGGAGAATCCCATGCCTAAGAAACCAATCTCCAGCAATTCGCACAAAGCCTCTGCCCAACCCCGCTACCACCAATCGGCCCGTGAACTCCAGCCCTTTGGCACCGTGACCAGCGTCATGCCTTTGCAATTGGAAGAACCCGTCCGGCTGGAGATGACCGAGCAACTCAATCAACTCCTGGCCGACACCATAACTCTTCGGGATCTCTACAAGAAGTCCCATTGGCAGGTGTCCGGAGCCACTTTCTATCAACTTCATCTTCTCTTCGATAAGCACTTCGGAGAACAGAGCGAGCTCGTCGATACGATCGCGGAACGAATCCAGCTTCTCGGCGGAATCAGTATCGCCATGGCGCCGGACGTGGCAGAAACCACGCGTATTCCGCGCCCGCCCAAGGGCCGCGAAGAAGTTCCCGTGCAACTGTCGCGCCTGCTGGACGCGCACGAGATCATCATCACCCACTGCCGTGAATTGGCGGAGCTGGCCAACAAACTGGGCGACGCCGGCACCAACGATCTGGTGGTGAGCGATGTGCTTCGCACCAACGAGCTGCAGGTCTGGTTCCTCAGCGAACACCTGGTAGACGCGCCACTGGTCGAAGCCGAGCCCCTGCGGGAATCGGCATAAACAGAACTGGATAGATGGGGTGGAATAAATTGTGTGGAGGCGGGGCTCTGCCCCGCTTGGACGGGGCGAAGCCCCGTCCCCACACTAGTGCCGTGCGGAAAGAATGTGCAGGATCTGCTGCAATTCATGCCGCAAGTGCGCCACATTCACGGCAGGACTCCCAGGAAACGGAAGCGCAGTCTGAGTCTTGTCGGGCTTGTTCTCTTCGCGCAATTGCACCCGCGCACCCGCGATCGTGAAGCCGTCTTCGTAAAGCAATCGCTTGATCCGCACCACGGACTCCACATCGCGCTTGCGATACATGCGCTGCCCGGTGCTGCTTTTCACCGGCTTCAGCTGCGGGAATTCAGTTTCCCAGAACCGAAGTACATAGGCCGGCAGGCGGCACAACCCGGCGACTTCGCCGATCCGGAAATAGAGCTTGTCCGGAATAATGATTTCGGCGCTGCGGCCCGCTTTCTTAGTCACTTTCTTGCGGAGGCTCATGGAGGCGTTTCCGTACTCCCGTATACGCGTTTCTAGCACGAGCCGCTCCGCGGGACAACCCCCAAAAGTACGCCGCGGCCGCGGATGGAAAAGCCCCCCAAGAGGTGCTTCTCCTGAGAGGCTTGCGGAATTTCTGAACGAGCATCCGTCCGCTTAGTGTTTCTTTTTCTTGGCGGCTTTCTTCTTGGTTGCCATGAAGTTTTTTCCTCCGTTCGAACGATTTGTTCTCCCAAGGTTCTCGACAGGGCACCTTGATGCCCGCGCTGCTCAATTTGTGGTATGAGCAGCTGTCCTACCACAAGATATTGCCATTCATATGCAATTTGTCAACACAAATTTCACTTCGCTGAACGATTCTGGTGAACCACGTGCCTGATTTGCACTGGCGGAACTAACGGAAATTTCACCATCCGGCAGAACCTTTCCGTCTGCAGTCCGTGAGGGCGCGCTGCCTATGCGATAATCTCAGAACAAATCTATGTCAGATCACAAAGTCTTCTGCGCGAAACTGAAACAGGAATTGCCTGGTCTCCCCGAGCCTCCCTTCGACAGCGAGTTGGGGAAAAAGATCTACGAGCAGATCTCGCAACAGGCGTGGGGCCAGTGGGTGGAACACTGCAAAATGTTGCTGAACGAATATCGCCTGAACCCGGCGCGCAAGCAGGATCAGGAAGTCATCGTGCAGCAGATGGAGCAGTTTTTCTTCGGTGAGGGAGCAGCGCGTCCAGCCGAATACGTTCCTCCAACGCACTGAGCGTACTGAGAGCACTAAGAGTCAAAGACCGGCGCGGGGCAAGCCATCTGCGGCCGTCCGCCGGTTCTGCAAGCATGCTACAAGCTGTGTACTGACGGGTTACCTCTGACCCTTCAGTTAATGGCCGATTCATCACCTCGTAACACTCCTCGGCGACAATTAAAGCCGTGGCGCTGCCGGTATATGACACGCTGATCCTCTCGGATCTGCACCTCGGCGCGGACATGAGCCGCGCCCGCGAGGCGTTGCGCGTTCTCCAGGAAAATCAGTATCGCCGCCTCATTCTGCTGGGCGATATTTTTGCCGACCTCAATTTCGGACGCCTGAAAAAAGAGCACTGGAAATTTCTCGGTTTCATCCGCAAGCTCTCCAATCCCAAGCGCAACGTCGAAGTGGTCTGGGTCGAAGGCAATCACGACCACGGTCTGGCCGAAATCATGTCCCATTTGGTGGGCGTCCGCGTGTACCAGGAATATCAATGGGAATATCAGGGCCTGCGTCACATCGCTGTCCATGGCCACCAGTTCGACGGCTTCGTCGTGAGCAACGTCCACGTCAGCTATTACATCGGCACACTGCTCTACCTGCAACTGCAGAAGTGGGATTCGAAAAACAAAACCCTCACCCGTTTCCTCGACCGGCTCAACACGCGCTGGCTGCGCTTATCGCCAAAGGTCGCCGAAGGCGCTCTGGCCCATGCCCGCCACCATCACGCGGCGCGCATATTCTGCGGCCACACCCATGCCGCCATGCACCAGCACGAGCAGGGAACCGACTATTTCAATTGCGGAAGCTGGATTGACGCGCATCCTGCCTATATCACCGTTGGCGAAGAGGGAGTTCAGATCCATGAATACGTTGAGCGAACCGACGATCTCCATCCCGCCCAAGAACAAAGCGAGGAACAAAACCCGGCTGATTCCGAACCTGCCGATTTTGGCGACGAGGCGGGATTCGTCGAAGATGGCGAATACGAGGGTGTAGCTACCTGACGCGGATTCAAGCGACCGGATGGTCTTTTGAAATTTGAAAAAAGGCGTTTGCCACAAACGAGGCACGGCAAATCTTGCGCAAACTAACCATCGTTTTCCACCACGCCGGCGGAGGACATCGCAGCGCGGCTGACGCTCTCAAGGCCACTCTCGCCGGCCAGGAACATCCTTGGGACGTCACTCTCCTCGACATTCAGGAATTGCTCGATCCCCTCGACCTGCTTCGTCGCGCCACGGGCCTGCGCATTCAGGACACCTACAACCTGATCCTGCGCAAAGGCTGGACGCGCTTCACGCCGCAACTTCTGGTCGTTCTGAAGGGGACGATCCGTCTTTACCATTCTCCCATCGTGAACGCACTCCGAGCTCACTGGGCGCAGCATCCGACGGACCTGGTGCTCTCCGTAATTCCGCACTTCAATCGCGCCATCGCGGAGAGCCTGCATCCGGTAGCAAGAACTCCGGGCGCAGAAACCCCTTTTGTCACTCTAATAACAGATTTGGCAGATTACCCGCCAAGCTTCTGGATCGAGCGGGAGTCGGAGTACATCATCGCCGGTACGGAACGCGCCCGGCAGCAAGCCTTGACCATCGGCCACCCCTCCGACCATATCTTCCAGACATCGGGAATGATCCTGAAGCCAAGGTTCTACGAAAAGACCACCGTCGATCGCGCCGCAGAAAGGAAGCGGCTCGGCCTCGAACCCGATTGTCCGACTGGCATTGTCTTGTTCGGAGGCCACGGCTCCCAGGTGATGGTCGACATCACCCGGAAACTCAACCAAGCCGAGAGCGGCGTCCAGTTAATCCTGATCTGCGGGCACAACCAAAAGCTCGCCGCGGAGCTCAGGAAGCTGCCGACCATGAAGCCCATCGCCGTCGTCGGTTTTGCTCAGAATGTCGAGTACTACATGGCCCTGGCCGACTTCTTCATTGGAAAACCGGGCCCGGGCTCGATCAGCGAGGCGCTGCAGTTCCACCTGCCCGTGATTGTTGAATGCAATTCCAAGACGCTGCCGCAAGAGCGCTACAACGCGGAATGGGTAACGGAGAACGGTTACGGCATCGTCGTGCCGAGCTTCAAACAAATTGCGCCCGCCGTTCAGCGATTACTCGGCCGCGCGACTTTCAATGAATTCCGTCGGAAGGCCAACGAGTACTCGAATCGAGCCCTGCTTGAAGTGCCCGCAATCCTGGAACAATGCGTGGAGCACACGGCGGCGGCAATGCAATCTCAGGCCGTTTAATTTACGTAGGGACAGCCGCCCTCGGCTGTCCAGGCGAGCGCAGCTCGCCTGGGTGTCGTCTGCCGATTCTCGCACTCCAGGGGTTGGCGGGGCTTTCGTCCCGCTGGACAGCCGAGGGCGGCTGTCCCTACGCCTGCTAGAAGTGCACCGCGATGCCGGTTGAGAACCGCACGCCGTTCTGCCCCTCGCCATAAAAGCGCGTGTTGATCCAGTCAAGCTGCCCTCGGAACGTTACCGGCCCGGCGATGCGATAATCCAGCCCGCCGCCGGCCCCATTAACGAACGAAGTATTCGAGTCGGAGATTCCGTTGCTCCGGCTGATGTGCCCCGCGCCAACCAGGAACTCGCCGAAGGGGCGGAAGCGCTTGAGCTGCACCGATACTCTCGGGCCGAACAGAACGTTGTGTGCCGCGATGTCGGCGTTGGTGCCGTTGTAGTTGTGGCTACCATAATGGCCATCGACATCGGCCACCAGACCAATCCACGGCAGGAACTTACCCTCCAACGTGGCCTCCCATCCATTCGTATTTGTGGTGTCGTTCGAGACGACAGAAGTGCGGTCATAGGAATAACCAAAGAATGCGTTTCCCCTCGTTGGAATCTGCGCCCAGACGGCCCCCGACAGCATCGTCAATAACAAAACAAGATTCCACACTCTTCGCATTGTTTTCTCCTTTTGTTGGTTTGAATGCATATCGTGCGGTTTGAAGCATACGGTTTTGAACGGTGCTTGCAGTCCGAAGGAAAATCCTCAGCGATATAGATGCAAGAGCGGCAGAAAAATTTGCCTGCCCACGCAGCACACCTGCTCGAGTCAGCGGAACAGCGCGGCAAAAAACCCGCCGACTTTTCTGAAGAAACGGCGCGCCGGCGCTTGATTCGCCGATGCCGTTTCAGTGCCGGCTGGTTTCGCCTTTCCGTTTGCTCGTGGAGGAAGCGCAGCGGCCAAAGCCGGTGCCGCCCGCCAACGCGAATCCAGGGCCAGCGCACGCACATCTTCGACCGGCACGGGCGGAGGCCCGGTCGCGTGGAACACGAACGGCGCCTCTATCTGCACATGAAGTTCGTTCGGCGCGACGTAGGCGTCAAGCGGAGCGGCCGCCAGTGCTTCTTTCTGCGCTGGGCTCTGCGTGGGCAGATTGTTTGTCGCCCGCAGCGGAGCGTCCCGCGGCGGCGGACATCCGCACTCCAGCGGCACCGCCATATCCACACGATTGATTTGCCCGGAACGAAACACGAGTTGGTCGGTTGCCTTGACCTGGTAAGTGCCATCCCCGAGCAGTTCAGTAACAATCACCGGAGCCGTGTTGCCGGGCAGCGCCCGTACGCAGGTATTGCCCTGATTGTCCGCACTGATGGCATAGTGAAATTCCCCCGGACCCGCTAGCAGGATGCGGAAGTCCGGCGTGATCACGGAGTCCGAAGAAGCGTCGAGAGCGAAGTGCGCCTCCAGCGCGCCGGCGTTCATGCTGAGCATCAGGTTATGCCGGTTCTGCGAGGGAGTCACCGCCAAGGTCGTTCCCGGACAGACATGCACCTCGCCGCCACCCGACAAGCGGAGAACTGCCGTATCGGGCCCGGCCGTGATCGAGGAACCCGATCCCCCGTCATTTCGAGCCAGCGCCAGCGGGCCGACCGCGCGTACCGCCACCACGTGCGGTTGCGGCGCGGGCGTCAGGCTGGGGACCTCAGGCACCTCAAACGGAGAGTTGCTGATCCCGTTGGGAATTCTGCCGAGGTTCACGACGAGGCGATTTCCCGCGGAATACGAGGTGTAGGCACGCGGCACGAGCAGATCCACGACCAGGCGCGCTACCGGCGGATTCTGTTGAAACTGGTCGGCGCGTATCGCACTGATCTGATCGGCTTGTATGCTGATCCGCCTCTGCTTCTGCGGCGTCTCCAGACGCGCGTTCGGCAGATCGATCACCAGCCGATCAGGGTCGCTGACCGCCTGGATCGAAGGAACCAACGGCTTCGTCGACAGGATTTCAACTGCCGGGCCGTCTTTTTCCTGCACCATCCGGACGCTCTTGATTGCGGCAGTCTTGCTCACATGAGAAGAAACGGCAGACTTGGAGCCAAGCTGAACCTCATGTGCGACCGAATGTGCGACCGATGTCTGGGGATGAAGTGGCGGTGCTCCAATTGCGAGCATTCCCACCGCAATAACCGCGCACAAATTCGCCGGCAGATTGCAACGAAACCGCGGTCGCCGGAACGCAGGATTCGGCGGGAATTTTTTCACGGAAGCTCTAGAGTGTTAGAGAAACCATACCACTCGGGGGTTGCACGGAGGTTGACGCATGAAGAACACTGGTGTGGAAAAAACGTAGAAAAGCGCGCGAGGTATTACGAGTCCGGCAGAAACTCGTATTCATCGATGACGGCTGACACCGCCATCTTGCCGGCGGGAGGGCCCCCTTCGACTCGGACCACGCGGCCTTTGCAGCGCACCCGTATGCTTTCCGTGAGGGTGATCTCGGGCGGCAAGGTCAGGGTGAAATCAATGGCGGAGCCGGCCTGGATGGCGGAATCGACATAGAAGCAAATTCCGCGGGCGCTGACGTCGCGGGTCTGCGCCGCGTGCTCCTCCTCATTTTCGCCGTAACGCACGGTAACTGGCAGACGAAGCGCGAACCGCCGCGTGGCCCGCTTGTTTTTGTCGTCCTGGTCGTGCTGCGTCTGGGCCATCGAACCTCCGGAAGTCGCCTGTAAGCATGGCAATTAGCGGCCAGCCTGTCAAGGCTTTCGAGACTTAGCTTTCAACAGCTACAATGAACGCGTGGTCTTCGTCCTCGATAACTACGATTCGTTCACTTACAACCTCGTCCAGTACCTGGGCGAACTGGGCGCTGAAGTCGAGGTCCGCCGCAACGACGAAGTGACCGTCAGCGAGATCGAGGCGATGCACCCTGAGCGCATCGTGGTTTCTCCCGGACCCTGCACTCCGCAGGAAGCCGGCATCAGCATCGAACTGATCCGCCATTTCGCGGGCCGAGTTCCATATAAAGTGCCGGTGCTGGGCGTCTGCCTCGGGCACCAGGCGATCGGCGCCGCCTTTGGCGGCCAGGTGGTTCGCGCGAAAAACCTGATGCACGGCAAAACCAGTCAGGTTGAGCACGACGGCAAGACCATCTTTCGCGGCTTATCTTCGCCAATGACCGCGACCCGCTATCACTCGCTGATCGTCGCCGAAGACGGCCTGCC
This sequence comes from Terriglobales bacterium, assembly GCA_049512675.1. Classification (GTDB taxonomy): domain Bacteria; phylum Acidobacteriota; class Terriglobia; order Terriglobales; family Acidobacteriaceae; genus Acidiflorens. The sequence continues at coordinate 8,203 of JBEKWX010000040.1, forward strand.
CGCCGATCTCGAAGTCAGCGCTTGGACTCGCGATCAAGATGGGACCCGGGTCATCATGGGCTTGCGACACCGGAAGTTTCCGGTTGAGGGTGTGCAGTTTCATCCCGAGAGCGTGCTGACGGACGAGGGGAAGAAACTGGTGGCGAATTTTCTGCGGAGTTAATCCCACACGACAGGGTCGAGCTTAAACGCTCGTCATCCTGCGGGACTATTCTGCGGTCGGGGGCTTGACTGCGTAGTATCCGCGGCGGGTCTGTAACTCGAACTTGGTCGCACTAATCAACGTGACCTTCAGCTTGTGAAACTTGCCGTCAAGCTTCTGCGGCGAGAACCCCAGAACGTAGACGAACTCAGGGACGTCCGCGGTTCGCCGGAAGCCCTCATCCAGATTATTGTTGTTGCGGAAGAAGACTCCGCCCGTGCCGCTGGCGAAGTCAAACATCACTTCGCTTCGTGCCTGGGCTTCGGCGCCGTGAAACTGAAGCTTGCCCAGATCGCTGCCGCTGCCGGAGAATCCAGCCGTTTCGAGCCCAGCCGGATCCAGCGTGTTGATGATAATTCCGGAGCGTACGGCGCCATCTACGATTTCCATCACGTCCTCATGCATATCCGGTGTGAGGGCAAGAAAACCCGGCGAAATCAGGACGATGGTGCGCTGGCCTGGCATAGTCCCAGTCCTGCGGATCACGCTGCTTAGGATGGCAAGCGCATTTTTGCTCTCTACGCTTCCGGCATGCAGCACCTCGGCAGCTTTTGCCTCCGCCAGACGTTCCGCCAGCCCACCCGGTAAAGGGACCTCACGCGAAGCGCATTCCTGAACCTCTGCGACGGCCACGCGGTCAGCGTCCGGGTCATTTTTGTTTACCATGAGGTCCGCCATGTAAAGGCTGATCGGCGGGCAATCGGACTCAGGAATGGTCGGGTGCGGCTTAAGGCTGCGCAAACCGGCAAGCAATGCTTCGCGGTCAGCCGTGAAATCGACGACTACGGCGCCGGAGGTGGTAAAGACGGCAGCGCGCTCTCCCGCCTGCAACGAGCCCAAATGCCGCCGGGCGGCTTCTCGAGCGCTCGCCAGATCCCCAAAACTCGAGTGGACATCGTCAAACAGATAAGCCGTATTGCGTTCCGGCGCAGCCGGATGACTTCGGTTCGTAACCTCCGGCTGGACTGCGCCCGGCGAACCGACCGGCGCGGTGGCCTGTACTCCCTCCGCCGGAATGTCATGCACGGCCGGTTCGACCGAAAAATGCGTGATGACTTGCGGCCTGCCCTCATCGAATAGCCGGAAATTCTCCTTGCCGAAGTTGCCGACCGCGTGTCCTTTCGCATCCCTTAAAACGACGCTTACCGGCACCAGCTTCACGCTGATCCTGAGCGTGATCAGCCCCTCGGGGTTGGAAATGGCAGGCGCGGGCGTCGTCGTCGTTCCTGCGGCCGCCTTGAGTTGCGCCTGTATCTTCTCCTGCTCACTGCGCAGAGCCGACAGTCTTTCCCGAGTCGAGGCCGTTACCGCATCCAGCATCTGCTTCTGCTCGGCTTCCCGCCTGATTTCATTTTCCTGCAACGCCTGCTCGCCAATGGCGGCGAAGATCGCTTCACTCTCATCCAGGTCCTTCCGCAGGGAAGCCAGAGTGGGCGGAATCTCCGCCGCTGAGTCCGTTCCCGCAGTGCCCATTTCCGCGTTCGTGACAATGCGTGCCTTCGCCCCAAACTTATGGCAATTCCTCAGATGAACGACATTCCGTCCCGCCCCTCCGCCCTGATAGCTAGCCGTAGCGGTAAAGTCGGCAGGCAACAGGAACGACGAGCCATCCGCAAACGCCACGCTTTCATAGTCGATCTGAAGCTCTGCGCCGGTCACGGGGAAGCTCTTTGGAATGTCCTTTGCAATCGACCTGAACCGAAGCACCTCGCCGGTCTTCTGATCGATCCACAACTCGCCCGTGTAAGGCGGAGCAACCGCCCCTTCATTCTCGACGCGCAGGCGCCACAAAGGGAGCTTTTGCTGCACGATCTGGTAGGTGAAGACCCAGGCGGAGTGCTCTCCCAATGTGCTCTCTCGGACGAAGTCAAACTGCGCCTGATTGTCGAAGATAGAACGGAGATTGCTGCTGCCGAACTCCCCCGTCGACCAAAGGCCGGTTGTTTGCGCGACCTCCGTCGTCACCGGCCTGCCGTTCACCTTGACGTCGCTGTAGGATTCCTTACCGTCTTCATATCTCACCGATGACGAAATCAGATCAGTAGGCGCGTGGCTCTTGCCGCGGTAGCGCGACGCTGCCTGATCGCAGACAAAGTTCGGCATCTTCTCCAGCACGCTCATGGAGTACTCGCAAACGCCACGCAATGCGTTGGCATGCGGAATGCTGGTCGGCAGTCCTGCGCAGGGGTCGACTTGAGCAGCCGCCGGGAGACAGGAAAAGCACAGGATGGCAATCAGCGTCAGTGGAGAGAAAACGCGCATGATCAGGTTTTCCAGCGGAGATCGCCGGTAAATACCGACGATCATAACCCGGAATCTTCTTTGACTTCAAAGCGGTATTCAGTGTCACGCATCTCGCCGGCTCGCGGCCTCTTGGAGCGCGCGAAACGAGATGTGGTTCTTTCCTGGATCTGGTTTGCTGACCTCCAGTTACGGCGGCGAAACCAGCCGCACCGCCACGGGGGAGGCTCCGTTGCCCAGAATCGGCTGTCCCGAGGCAGCTCCGAGGCCGTCTCCGCAACCAACTATGTTTATGACGGTGGTCGGTATCCGGTCGCGATTCGGTCCGAAAAGTCTTGTGGCAGCCCCGGTTGGATTCAGAAACAGCTGCACAAAGCCGATGACCTGCACCGGGTTGGGCGTCGGGTTCGTGACCGTGCCACTATCAAATACCGGCACCGTAACCAGTGAATCGCTGACCATCACGTCGTTTCCCGACGCGCCGGGGATCGGATTGTCGGCACCTGCGACGAACTCGAACGGCTCGGTCGGCGGAACAGCAGCGACCGTGACCGTGTCGCCCCCGCCGGTTGTCGCATGGGTCATACAATTCACCGCCTCCGCCGTTTCCCTGTCTTGGTTGAAATTGTCGGTAGTTGCGATATACGCCGTTGGGTTGTTGCAGGCGATGGGGGTCTGGATACATCCGCCGACGCTTTGCTCATACGCGGTAGCCAGCGCCGGGGCACAAGTCGGAAACGCCTGGGGGGCCGGAGTGAAGGTCAGTGTTGTATCCCCGGGGAAATACTTCCACGCCGCGGGAGACGGGAGCGGTGTCGTACTGCAGTTGCCGCCGGGGCAGCGGACGCTTAGTAGTGTGGCGTTGTTGGTGGCGGTGGACGACCACCCGATGAGCGTTGTATCCGCGATGGCTCCGGTGACCGCAGTGAAGATCGGACCTCCCACGGTAGTCGGGCTTATATTCGGCAGCAACCACGGCTTCACGCACATCGGCGCTACTGGCACTCCGGGGCCGCCCCCTGTTCCTTGGAGGCTGGAAGGGTTGTAGGCCTCGGCGGTAGCCGAAGCGGCCACCTTGACCTTCGTGGTTCCCCAGATGCGCGCGAAAAATGTCGGCAGATCGGCTCTTTGCACTTGCACGATAACCTGAGGATTCGCAACGAAATCCACGCCCGTTTCAGGAATGTTGACGCAGATCTCCTGCCCCGCCACGCATGGCGATGCACCCGGATTCAAGTTCCTGCCGCCGACCATGCTACTGGCGGCTACTTGCGTGGCCACGGCAAGCGCCAAGGACACCGCATTGTCTCCCACAGCGGAGCTTGAGGCTGAGGTCATACCCGAATTGGCCAGCACGCGCGCGCCGGCGAGCGCCGCAGCATCGGCCGCGAGTTGCGCTTCACTCCGAGCGGTATAGAGCGTCACCTCATCGATCGATAGTGCGGCCATCGCTCCGATCACAAACAGCATGAACACCGCGACCAGCGTGATGATGACCCCTTGCTGGTTTTTCCGCCGCGAGATCTTCCGCCTTCGACGCACGCACCCTCACATCTGGTTATGGACCGTGGCGCTCTCCGTCACCTGCGTTGTAGCCGCATAGCTCGCGCCCGGAATCAGCAATTGAATCACGCTATTGAATCGCCAATGATATGGATACTGGATAGCCACTACGGTACCGACGACGAATGCAGACGTACTGGTGGCGGACACGAATCCGCGGTTGATAGTAATGACGAGTTTGTCGCTGGGATAAGCGCCGTTGCACCCGGAAATTGAGTAAGTCCATGTTAGGGCAGCGCCGCCGGTTGCTGTGTATGGTGGGGGACAGGCTCCGCTTGCCAGAACTCCACTGCCAACCAGCGAGTTGTAGACCGCGGTCGCCACTGCTTGCAGGGAAGTGGGGTTGCCGTTGCTCGCCGCAATGTCGCTCATCGGCTGGGCGCCGGCAATGATGGCGCCTTCCTGCGCAGCCTGCGCGATCTTCTGCTTCTGGTTGAAAGCGCCGCTGAAATCGTAGATGCCCACGACGAACACCACCAGCAGCGGCAGCGAGATGGCAAACTCCAGCAGCGCCGCGCCCTGCGCACCCCTCAGCAGATTGACCGTGCCGCGATGCGGAATTCGGAGGCGAAGCATCTAGTTCTCCATCCTGCTCTGTGCTTGCGCCGACAATATAATCTGCTGCATGTTGAGGGACGTGAAAGGCAGGTTGAACTGGAATGGATATTGAAAGCTCACCATGGCCCCGCATTGTGTGGGCTGGGTCGAAGAATTCAGTAGCACAGAACTGCAGACCCAAATGTTGTTCGCAGTCAGGGTACACGACGGCGCTGGTGCTGGTGACGGGCACGCTTGCACGCCAGGAGTGGGATTGTTGGCCTCCCATTGCTTGATCTGGGTGAGTTGGAGATTGTTCGCTTGCAACACCGCCGCAACCGCAGCGCCCGCCGTTGCAGCGCTAGGGAGGCCGGGAGTTCCGCAGGTGGCGCAAGAATCGCGCGCCGCCGTGATCGCTCCCTGCTGCGCCGCCTGCTGGATGGTGGAATATATGTTGAAGGCCCGTCCAAACCAGATGATGCCAAACAGGAGCATGGCCACCAGGGGCAGCACCAGCGCGGCCTCGGCGATCTCCGCCCCGTCAGTGCTTCCAAGTTGGCACGCGATGCGTTTGATGTTCGACAAAGTGCAAGTCATAAATCGAATAACAATTACAAATCACACATTACCAATTATAAATTCCCCATCGCCCGGCCCAACCCGTAGAACAAAACCGTAAGCGCCATGGCCACGCCGAACGGAATTTTTGTTGCCTGCGGATCGTCGAGCGATACCTCAGGCCCGGGCAGGCGCAGGCTGAACAATGCCGCCAGCAAATGCGCCATGTTCAAGAGCGTCCGTTTCAGCCGTCCTTTCCAGATGACCACGGCCAGCGCCATCACGCCCGCCACCAGAATCGTGCCCAGGAGCACGGCAAACAGTTGCCGCGGACCGAGACAAGCTCCCAATGCGCCAGCCAGTTTCCAGTCGCCAGCGCCCAGGCTGCGGACCAGCACGAAAGGCAGCAGCAGCCCAAGGCCCAACGCCGTCCCCAGCAACGCGGCTTTCAGTCCCGGCCAGCGAAAAAGAATCGTGTTGACTGCGCTGCCGGCCGCCAGGCCCGACACCGTGAGCCAGTTCGGGATCCGCCGGTAGCGCCAATCGAGAATTCCCGCAACCATGGCCACCAGCAACGCCGGAATCCAAGGGGCGAGAGTCATTTCCCTTCCTGTACTTTAGGGCTTTCCGGGGCCACACTCAAGAGAAAGTTAGAAGCGAATCGAAGCTCTCGGCTGTCAGCTGTCAGCTCTCAGCCTACAGTTCCAAGTGGCACTTACTAGACAAACCGGTTTCCCTGAGAGCTGAGAGCTGCGAACTGAGAGCTGAAACTTCGCCTTTCGAAGCGAATCGAAGCTCTCGGCTCCCAGCTGTCGGCTCTCAGCCTACAGTTCCAAGTGGCACTTAATAGACAAACTGGTTTTCCTGAGAGCTGGGAGCTGCGAACTGAGAGCTGAAACTTCGCCTTTGCGCAAAGAAAAAGGCCCGGTTGCCCGGGCCTGAAATTGGCATCAAAATATGGCTTGCCTAGCGTGTAACCGGAACCGCCGAGTTTCGTTCCGCAATTACTTTCTTGGCATTGTCCGCCAGAGCCCGCGCTTGCGGCATAAGCTCCAGAGCCTTCATCACGTCCGGATCGGTCTCCGCCCGCACCTTCAAGCCTTCTTCCTGGCCGAAGGCATCGACGAAGAGTTCGCTTTTGATGTTGGAGCGCAGCCAGTCGTTGCTCTCGATCATCTCGGCTTCGGTATAAGCAATTTTTTCTTCGTCGAGGAATTTGCGGAAGTCCTGCAGCAGCGCATCGTCCACTTCGAAGCTTTGCGTGATCTTGTGAGTGATCGCGTAGTGCTTGGCAAAATTAAACAGCGCGTAGTGCTGCAGCAACGAGTCCTGGAACTTGGTGGACTTGTAGGGCGGAAGTTTCACGTCAGGAGTGATGCCGCCGCCGCCATACACCGGGCGTCCCCCGTCCGTGAGCTTGACTTCGTGGTTGGCGTTATTCTCCTCGCCCTCGCGATTGTAGTAATAGTCGTAAAGAGAGAGATTGGAGTAATCGCGCTGGATCAGGCGTCCGCTGGGGGTGTAGTACTTCGCGGTGGTCAGGGCCAGGCCGGTATTTTCCGCCAGCGGATACACGGTTTGCACCAGACCCTTGCCGAACGTCACCTCACCGACGATCAGGCCGCGATCGTGATCTTGAATGGCTCCGGCGACAATTTCGGCGGCGGATGCGGTGCCGCGATTGACCAGCACCACCAGCGGATAATCCTTGCCGCCGTTGCCGCGGGCCGCTACGTACCGCTTTTCCGGCGACGACCGCCCGTGGTGCGAGACGATTAACTGTCCCTTCTTGAGAAACTTGTCGGCGACGCCGACGCCCTCACTCAGCAAGCCTCCGGGATTCTGGCGCAGATCGAGGACGAGACCTTTCAGATCGCCCATCTGCTCGAGCGCTTCGGCCACCTCATGCTCGGTGGTTTCCTGGAACCCGGAGACGTGCATGTAGCCGATGCCGGGCTTGATCATGAAGTGCAGGTCTACGCTGTAGCGCGGAATCTCGTCGCGGATGACGGCGAATTCGAGTGGATGGTCGGAGCCTT
>JBEKWX010000041.1:0-18675 GCA_049512675.1 Terriglobales bacterium
TGAGGAATGGCGATGGCCAGACCGCCGCTCACCCAGGAATACGCAATTCCGGCATAACCGTCGAAACGCTTGGTGAAGTGATGATCCAAATAGAACGACCCCTCGTTGAGGGTGCCCGCGCATGAGGCGCGGAAATTTCCAGGCACGCAGGTCGGCGGAACACGGAAGGTGTTCTGCCGCTGTTGATACCAGGAGAAAGTGAAGTCGGTTTTGCTGCGGTAGGTGTACTTCGCGCCCGTCCACCAGATATTCACCAACTTTTCAGAATCAAGATTGTTGTCTTCGACTCCGCTCATGATATAACCGCCCTGGTCCTCGGCGCCAACGCCCAACGGGTTCTTCGGGTTATTCTGCCAGATGTATTCGTAGCCGGCGAAAAACTTGATCGGGTCCCACGTATACTTGGCAGCGACCATAACTGCGTTGTTGTCGGTCACGATGCCATATACGGTGTCGTTCGGGTCGATCAGATTGGTCCCGGTGATCTGGTTTGTATTGATGCTGTCGGTAGTCGACTGATATGGCGCCGACAGACTCTGAGGCCCCAGCAAGGGGTTCAATACGCTGATCGCCTGGTTGTAATGCTGGAACACGGCGTCGGCGGAGAACTTGCCGTAGTTTCCGCCGAGGTCGAATCCCCAGGCGTTGTTATGCGCCGCTTCCGGCGTACAGGCGTCGGGACCGCTGGCAGTCCAGCTTGCGGAGGCCGAGTAGCAGCCGGCAGAACCATCGGCGAATTTATACATCGCGCCGAAATGGACCGGGCCATAGGCGATGCGATACTTCACGGCGTCGTCCCAACGGCTGTCCTCGGTGTCGCCGCCGCCAGCCATCGTGCCGTTATACCCGATGTACGAAAAGGCATAGGCGCCGCTGGCCGGATCGTAAAGAAGCATCGCATCGGTGCCGAGAGAGCGCTGACGACCGAAGGTCAGCGTTCCGAAATAAGTGGACGATATACCGGCATAGTATTCGTCATTGAAGGGTTGGCCCGCGCGCGCGCCGTCGATGGCAATCGAATAGCTGGCCCTGGGAAGGCCGTTGTTGATAATGTCGGTTTTTGACGCATTGGCGAGCAGGCCGGACTGCGGATTGATGCCAGTTGAAGCGTTGAATACAACGGACCAGCCATGCGCAAACTCTTCCTTGCCCCTGATGCCCAGGCCCGTCTGCGACAGGTTGTTCGGTGCGACGACGAATCGATGTTGATAGCCGTTTCGGTTCACCAGAGATTCACCTTCATAGTTATAGCCGTTTTCCGGTAAGCCGTGGCTCACCCAGCCGCCGCCGATGTCATACGCACCGTACACCGTGATGCCGTGCCAGGTCAGCGTGCAATCGGTGGTGGCGAACTCGTGGCCGCTCGTGCAGGCGTCGGGGGTGCTCCGCTGCATCTTAATGTCGAGCGTGGCGTCCTGGCCAACCGCCAAGCTGATTCCCGTGCGCGTTTCATCGGCAAACCCTTGTTTTGCTGCTCGAATCTCGAAGCGCCCCGGAGGCATGCCGGACGCCTGATAGTGCCCCCCGCCGTCGATTGCGATCGTGCGCGTTGCACCCGTGTCGGCGTTCCTGATTGTCACCGCGACATCGCGAAGGGCTGCGCCGGTTTGGTCCGTCACCACGCCGGAAAGGCTCGCTCCCGTTTGGGCCCACGCCGGGAAAGCCCCCATCGCAAGCCACAAAAGACAGAGAACGACCACCGCGAAGAACAGAGCAACACTACGCATTAAACCCTCCCGAAATCAGTCTTGGATCAAAGAATCAAGAACTGTACATGATAGACGGTTATGCTGTCAACTCTTGCATGTATATATATCGTTTATCCCGGGATGGTTGGCGATACCGTCGCGGAACTCAGCGGGTTGACCGTACCTTGTAATGACTGTACGATTTCGTTCCGATGCGGAAGAAAGACAAATCCGGACGGGATGCAGAAGAACTCCTGCAACTTCGGGACGCCGCTTTACAGCTCGGCATCAGCTTCCCCACCATCAAGCAGTGGATATACAAAAAGAAGATTCGCAGCATCCAAACCGCCGGAGGCCACCACCGGATTCCACGAAGCGAGGTGGACAAGCTGCTTTTTCGAACGCGTGGCAGAACGGAGAGAGAACGTGAGCAGGTCGTCCGCCGGGTCAGTGGACGCAATCAACTGGTGGGCCGCGTCGATTCGGTTCGCGTCAGTGGTCTGATGGCAGAGGTAAAGATTTCGATCGGCGGCCAGCAGATCACATCGATTATCACGGCAACTTCGGCGCGAGAGATGCAACTCAAGGCGGGGCAGACCGCGGCCGCCCTCATCAAGGCTACCGAGGTCATGATTCTTCGGGTGTGATATGAGAAATCGCCAGTTCCCTTCCGCCGTGCTCTTTGGTCTTGCTCTTGCCCTGACGCTGCAGACCGCCCTCGCGTTGTGTCAGAAGCTGACCGTTCAAGCCGAAAGCGGAAAGCAAACTGTCTTGGCCCAGGCCGACATCGAGGCTTTGCCGCATGTGAAGGTCACGACCGATGCCTCTGGTGTATCGGCTACGTTTGAGGGCGTCCCGCTTAGGGCGGTGCTGGAAAAAGCGGGAGTTGGGTTCGGCGAGACTCTGAAGGGAAAACGGATGGCTTCCTGTTTGCTGGTGGAGGCGGCAGATGATTATCGGGTGGTGATTGCACTGCCCGAGATCGACCCGCGGTTCACCGATAAGCAGGTCATCCTGGCTTTCTCAAGAGATGGCAAGCCGCTGGATGACAAGGAGGGGGGCCGTACCGCATCGTGATCCCCAATGAAAAAAGAATGGCACGCTGGGTGAGGCAAGTGACCACGCTGAAGATTGTGGACGTGCAGTAAACCAAGACGTTTACCTCCCGGCAACTGGAAACTATGCCGGTTGCTGGCGAAACATCCCGTGGCTGTTGAAAAACTCCTTCCCGCGAAATTCGCAAAAATGAAATCGCGTGAGGAAGCCCTACAATCGATTTTCTCGGGTCGCCTAGACATTTTCTATCCCCCCAATTTTGGCTGTTTGAGACGAAAAGGGAGTTTTTCAACACTTACGCCTGTTATCAACAGTTGCTCCTGACCGCTGACCGCATGGACGTAGTGAAATTCCTGTGATTAGCCATTCGATGCTTCGTAGTACCTACCGTTCACTTCCGTGCCCATGACAGCGAAGTCGCACTGCGATGTCTCCAACGGATCGGTTTTGAAGGTGAAATCGATCACCGGGACGCGGACCGTGGCTTCGAGCTGTGCCCTTGCCTTGAAGCCTTCGAACCGGTATTGCTGCATCGCGTTTTCGTACTTCACTGGCTCGTCGGTGGCCGTGAAGATTAGTCTGAAATCCAGGAAAGCCGGATTCGTTTCCGCATCCATTGCCGGCCAACGAGGCTGGTCAATGATTTGCAGGTTCGCCATCTGGAGCGTGGTGGTTCTACCGTCGGCACTGAAGGTGAGGCCGGAGGATGGCACAGACGTCACCCAATACAGGCCCTCGGGCGAAATGGGCGAATGAAAATCGTGGATCTGGTTCGCGGGGACCGCCGGTCCCTTGAATACAGTGAGTCAGGTGTGCGCGAAGACAGCTTGGTGCGCCTGGCGTGCCGCCCAGTATTCTCCCGCCATGTAGCTGTAGTCCGTCGTAGGAGTGCCCCAAGCTAGGCGGTTGCCCTTGTTGTCGGTACCCATGCCGCGGAAGGCGTTGCAGCGCGCCAGCTTTCCCCTGAAGTGATAGATGCTGGAGAGTTCCACGTTGGGCATCGCAGCCTGATTGTCATTGCCGTTCTTGTCAAGCCACGGAATCGGATACGGGCACAGGCCGCCGTTGGATGGCTCGTGGTTCTGCTGGATCTGAGGGGCGCAGGTTGGCGATGCCGATTGCGCACGAACCAGCGTGCCCGGCAGCGCAGCCGCTACGGCGGAAGTCAAGCCAAGTTTCAGCCAGCGCCGACGGCCGAATTCCGAGTTCGAGATTTGATCCTGACTTTTCCCCATGACGTTGCTCCTTTCGGGTCGCAGATTATCTGTTCACACCGAGCGGTTCACCAATTGTTTTCGCGAGTTCAGCTTTTGGACTATTCCGCCGCCTTGGCCGCCAAAGTTTCAACTACGGCGATATTTTGCAGCAGCTCCGGCGGAAGGCTGTGCCGTTCCTGGAGATAGCCGGGGCTGTTGTAGCTGACCCAAACTTTGCCTTGCACATCTTCCCAGACTAAAATCTTGAGGGGAAGATCAATCGCAACACTGGGCGCGGCCAGCATGAGGGGCGTGCCGGCCTTGGGGTTGCCGAAGATGAGCAGCTTGGTGGGAGGCATTTTCATCCCTACCTTTTGCGCTTCTCCGCTGTGATCGACCAGGGCGAACAGGGCGACTCCCGTCGCTTGCAGAATTCCCTTGAGCTTTTCCACTGTCTGCTCGATCGAGTGATTACTCGGTGTATCGATGATTCCGTTGCCCTTGCTGAGGGTCATAGATATCTCCTCATGGTCTGCAAACTGCGAATTGGCGGAACTTCGGACCGATACGAAATAAACGGCCATTGCCAAATCAACCAATGCCATGGCGCTCGATTTAGCCACCTACGTTGCAGGATCGTAGCTGCGAATCTCAAGATACTGGCGAAACACGTGTCCAGAATTCGTCAAAGTCTCTCGTTTCGAAGAACGCAATCGCTTTGATGACCTTGCCTTCTTTCATCTGGAAATACCACGTGTAGGTGTTTCGGTACGGTAGACCGTCCTTCGCAGTGGCAGCAGCGTCGAACAAAATGATGAACATGTCGGCATCTGCGAATATACCTCGCACGCTTGGGACGAGCGGCTTCATCATCTGGGCGTTGAAGGGCGTGATTACATTGTCGAGAAATTCTTGGCGACTATGATACGTCTTTGACAACGGAGATGAACCAACTATCGTCCACTCTGCCTCTGGAGCCAACAATTCGAAGGGGCCGCCAGTACCGCTTCTCCAACGATCAAAGCTCGCTTGTACGATTGCCTTGTTCGCGTCCTGACTGCTCACAAAACCTTGTGGCATAGCTGCCATCGCTCACCTCCAGCATCATCGCTGCAATATACACGCGCTGGTCGAAGCCGTCCGTTTGCGCCCACGCTGGTCACTTTCTTTCGATTGTTGACGTAATATCCCGATATCGCTCATTGACAGGGGTTTTGAGTGCTATCGGATAGCATCAACTGTGCAGACACTCATTGCCGATGACCAGAGTCGGGGATTTGGCAAGGTACCTAGGGGGAGGGTACACGCCGGGAAAGAAGGCAGAGGAGAAATCCTCTGCTTTTTCTTTCGTTAAGTGTGCAGATTCAGCTGGAGGAACTGGTAGAGAGTCGTAGCCGGGAGCGCTCCACTCCGAGCCACTGGATTCAAACCGAGGTCTCTGGTCGTGGTGAGTGTCGGCACTGATCGTACGTTCGGCTGAAAGGAATGCTCTAGTCCCTACCAGCTAGGGAGGAATGTCAAGGCCGAATATAGGGAGGTTCCGCATGATTTACAAAATATCGGACAGTATCACATTGACGGGTGGGACTGGAGCCTTCCAACTTCCGCCCTGCCCTGAGAGAATTCGCGTGCCCACCCTCTACAGCACGTGCTCGTGATTCCGGCGAAAGGAAACCGACTCGGGGGCATTCTGGGCGACTGTCACCCGTACTGGTAATTGTCAATTCCGCTTGGAGAGCCCATCAGATTGAGATGAACCCGAAGTGGATGAGAGCAAGAGAAGAGATCGCCACAATTGCCCACAACAAGATTCCCTGTAGCAGGGGACGCGCGCCCACTTCTTTCAATGTTGATCTTGAAATCCCTGTGCCGATCAGATAAAGCGTAACCGTCAACCCAGTCTTTCCCAGGGTGCTGAGTTTGGGATAGAGCGGACCGAGTAAGGGGAAATAGGTGCTGGCGACGGCGGCCAATAAGAAAAGCAGGATAAACCAGGGCCACTTGATCCGGGTCTTGCTTTTTTTGAAGATGGCCACCGCGAATGCTAGAGGAACGATCCACAGCGCTCTAGCCAGCTTGATCGTAGTCCCAATCATTAATGCCTGGGCACCGTATTTGGCGGTTGCGCCTACCACCGAACTGGTGTCGTGGATGGCGAGGGCGGACCACAATCCGAATTGAGATTGGGTGAGGTGAAGAGCGTAGCCGACGAGTGGGAAGAGAAACAGGGCAACCGAATTCAGTACGAAGACGGTCCCGAACGAGACGGCCATTTCCTCTTCTCCAGCGTTCAGGACGGGCCCGACGGCGGCAATCGCACTCCCTCCGCAGATGGCGGTGCCGGTGCTGATCAGGAGCGACGGGATGGGTTGCACCTTGAACAGGCGTCCGATGCCGAGACCGAGGAGCAGGGCAAAACTTATGCTGAGCGCGGTGTAGAGGAATCCGGTGCGGCCCGCGCGCACGACCTCGTGCAGGTTCATTCCAAAACCTAGCCCGACGATGGATGCCTTCAAGAGGAAGGCGGAGAGCTTCTTAGCGTCGACGTGATACGGATGTGCGAACGACAGGCCGTAGATCAAACCGGCCAGCAGCGCCCAGGGGGTCGAAATAAGGCCACTGGCAGCGACGACAAGGCCAACGAAGAAGATGTTCTTTGTGTTTGCCAAGCTTCAGTCTCCGCCATGCGTACCGAGGACGATTAGAGCCGGTTCGTGCTGTTTGGATGCTCGGTCAATCACATCTATCGGGCTGCCTTGGCCAAGAAGACTCTCTGCCTTCGCGGCGAACGGCGCCAATTCCCTGACTGTTTCTGACAAGAGGCGCTCAAGGTGTTCGCGCGGTGTCCCAATTCCTCAGCCTCTAAAGCCGGCTGTTGAGGGTGAAGGCGTGAACCACGACCAATTTAGCATCATAAATGTTGTGCGAGTAGCGCTGCATATCGTCCTGCAACCCGAACGGCAGGGAAAAATCAGTTGCCAGTACGACCGAGCGGAAAGGTTGAGCTTGCTCTTGTTTTGCCATTTCGATACTGTTTCAGGTCCTTCCCCTCATTTGTCGGTGGGACATCGCGGACGCAGCGTTCTTATGACGGCGTATTCGGGAACGGGTCAAATGAGACAGTACCTGCCATCATAGGTAATTAGAGCGTAAAAGCAATTTCAATATTGTCAGATAGAAACCCTCCAAACAGCACAATCCGCGCACCACAACACGTTGACGGTCGGCAAGACTGATACCCAAAAGGAGGGGTAATTCCGCGAACGGCCTCCCATTCAATGTGAGCGGAGGGCTCACACCTGCCCCCGAACCATCGTTACTTCGTCTGGACTTTCGTAACCTAGCCCACTGCTAACGCTCGGAACTAATCTTTCTGGTGGGGTTTACTCTCACATGACAAACAAAATCACCAACTTCCTATTAGTCCTGGCAGTCGGAGGTCTGATGTTAGCCGGTTCCGCCGCTGCCCAAACCGCAACTAATTCAAACACTTCTGGCGCAGGCGCCGGCGTCGATGATCCCAACCATCCTCGGGTGAATCAGGTAAATCAGCGTGAGCAGAATCAGCAGGATCGCATTGCTAATGGCATCAAGAACGACAAGTTGACGCCGGGGCAAGCCGCGAATCTGGAAAAGGGCCAACAGCGTCTGCAAAACAACGAAAAGAAAGATATGGCTGCCGACAACGGGCACCTCACCAAGAAAGACCAGCGCCAGCTCAATAAGGAAGCGAACCGCCAGAGCAAGAAGATTTACAAAGACAAGCACGAGTAAATTCCGACTGCATTTGACATCAGATCGTTAAGGACTAAGCCGCAGTTTGACTGCGGCTTTTTGATTGGCAAGAACCTGAGCTGTCTGAGTTGGACAGGATTTCTTCCGCGTCCTGGAGGGAGGTTTGCAGGAGTTGGGGGAAGCAAACGCAAGATTCTGGATGGTCGGTGATCTTATCAGCCCAGCTCTATTTGCCCAGAGGTCATTGTTTATAGGTCGGCTTCTTTGCGAAGGGCGCGAAGGTTCCGAGGAATAGCCGGATTCGCTCGAGATCCGGATCAGAAATCCTGTTGAACATCACGCCAGTTCCGAGCCCCGCTGTGCTGTAGGCGACCTCGCAATCCGCCCGAAAACGGAGTGCCTGTCGCCATCCACGACGATGCGCAGGTCTGGAGCGTGCAGGCCTTCGCTGCCGATCTCCGGAAAGGGGCCTAATGCTTGACATCTGATTTGTTGCGTACGGAACCATGAAAAATACCTTCCCCCCGAGTCGAAACGTCGCCAACCGGGTTACTATTCGGCAGAACACAAATACGGCAGTGGCAAGGGGACCCCTATGAGTCGCCGTCGTCTCTTGTTTGTCTCCAGCGCAGTTCTCGGCCTGAGCGCGCTTGTGCTCAGCCTCAGCGCTTGCGGCAGTAGCTCGTCGGCAGCCCCAGTAGGGGCAGCGTCCAGCTACGCGCTCACTGCCGCAGCGTTGAAACCAGGTTCAGTCACCGCAGGAAGCGCGTCCACTTCCACCATCACCTTGACTCCGGCAAATGGGTATACAGGCAGCGTCAGCCTTTCGTGCAGCAGCATTACCGGTGGCATCCCGACTCCCACTTGTTCTTTCAGTGCATCTCCGATAACGATCACGGGCACCGCTCCGGGCACTTCCACGCTGACGGTGTCCACTTCGAGCAGCACACCCGGCGGCAACTACACCATTACCGTCACCGGAAGCGATGCCAAGAATTCGGCTCCCAGCAACGGTCCTCAGGCGCTGGCCCTAACAACGGCGGCCGTGATCCAGCATGTTGTGGTCATCTTTCAGGAAAACCGCACGCCTGACAATCTCTTCCATGATTCCGTCCTGATCTCCCGAGGCGCCGATATCGCCAGCAGCGGAGTGAACTCGCTTGGCCAGACCATTACGCTCAGCCCCATCGACCTGGGCACAGCCGGCTCCAACCCTCAGAATTACGACCTCAGCCACGCCAATTCCGCCTTCGTTTCTATGTATGACGGTGGCAAGATGAACGGGGCGGACCTAATCCCGTGCTCTCCAGTCGCCAATTGCCCTCCAAATGCGCATCCCAACCCGCAATTCATGTACGTCAATCCATCCGACGTTCAGCCCTACTTCGCTTTGGCCGAGCAATACACTTTTGGCGACCGCATGTTTCAGACCAACGAGGGACCGAGCTTTCCGGCTCACCAGTTCATTCTTTCCGGTACTTCGGCTCCCACTGCTACCAGCGACCTTTTCGCGGCGGAGAATATGAGCGTGGGGGCAACCATCGCGGGCTGCATCGCCACGGCCGGGACAACGGTAGCGTTAATCGACCCGTCGGGCAAGGAATCCTCATCGCAGTACCCCTGCTTCGAACACGCAACCCTCACGGATCTCCTTGACGCCGCGGCCATCTCCTGGCGCTACTACGCCCCCACCGCCGGCTCCATCTGGACCGCGCCCGACGCCATTGAGCACATCTGCCAGCAGCAGACCATCAACGGCACGCTGACCTGCACCGGCCCGGATTGGACCAACAACGTGATCATCCCGGAATGGCAAGTCTTGGAGGACATCGCCAACGGCCAACTGACGCAAGTGAGCTGGGTCATCCCCGACGGCGCCCATTCCGATCACGCCGAAAGCAATAACGGCAGCGGACCCTCGTGGGTAGCCTCCATTGTCAACGCGGTTGGCAATAGCCCGTATTGGGCAAACACCGCCATCATCATCACTTGGGACGATTGGGGAGGGTGGTACGATCACGTCGCGCCCACCGTCATCAACGACGGCGTCAGCTGGGGATCGGGATATGTCTACGGCTTCCGCGTTCCCCTTGTCGTTGTTTCACCCTACGCCAAGGCCGCTCACATTTCTCACACCACCCACGACTTCGGCAGCATCCTCAAATTCATCGAGACCACTTTCAATTTGCCCTCGCTCGGCTACGCCGACGCTCCGGCCGACGACCTCTCCGATTGTTTCACCCTCACCCAGACGCCCATCACCTTCCAGACAATCCCCGCGCCTCTCGATGCCGCCCACTTCATCAACGACAAGAGTCCGCCCACCGACCCAGATGATGACTAGCACCCGTTCGCAAGTCGACGATCCGGGCTCGGCATGAATCGGGCCCGGTTTTCACCCCAGCTGAAGTAGCTTCACGACCATGTCGCGCCACTGGATTGCCCGACTCCCGAGTGGTCGACAACTCGGAAACTGGGAACCTGGCTCGTAGTTGACATTAAATTGATTTCAACACTCATCTGGAGTTTTGATCGGTCAGGGTGTAGATTCCTTCGCAATGAAAGCACTAACAGACCAGAAATACACCGTTCGGTTCTGGGTGTTGGGAGCCTATGCCGTGTTGCTCTCCGCCGCGTCTGCCTTCACCTTCCTGAACTACATCGGACAAGGAATCAAATAAAGAAGCGCGATGTCCTGGCGCAGGTTCGTCGCTCGTTCTACAGACTCCTGCGGACTACTCGCGTCATGGTCGCTTGTAACGGTAGAAACACTCTTGCGAGATTTTCACTGTCGTACCCTTTGGACCACGCGTCACCTAACTTGCGGCCCGATTCACAGTCCTGAAGTCTGGTAGCGCAGAACCGACAAGGCCAACCGGTACTCATAGCCCGCCTGCGCATTTCCGATCTCAGCCTGAGTCTGCTGCAGCTGTGCCTGACTGAGTTCTACGATCGAACTTAGGCCTAGCCTGTATCGTGTCTGGGCCAGATCCAGCGCCAGGTTCGCCTGGGCCAGCAACTGCTCACTCACGTTCACGCGGTCGAATGCCGTGCTTGCAGCCAGCCAACTGGTGCGCACATCTCGCGAGATCCGATTTCGAAGGTCGATCAGACGTTGGCGCGTGGCCTGTGCGCGCAGGTCCGCTTCGTGCGACTGCGCGGAGTAGAGGAATCCATTGAAGACCGGAATCTCCATGTTCACTCCCGCGGCAGCGTAAGGCCCATAGATAATGTCGCTACGGACCGGAGAATCTCCAAAAGCTCCGAGGGCACTGATTGTCGGATAGAACTGGTCGTGCTCGGCCTGGTGCCGCTTCTCCGCGGACTCCGACTGAAACTCCAGCCCAAGAATCTCGGGACGCTTGGCAAAAGCCTCGGCGATCAACGGGTCCACATCGGCCGGGGGTGGTGCCAGCGGTTCGGTGTCGTTCACCAGGTCAAACGCTTGGAGAATGGGAAATCCCAGAATCGCCGAAAGGGCCGCCGCGGAAGCCTTGTCGTTGTTTACCGCATCAAGGTAAAGAAGCTTTGCCTGCGCCAGATTCACGTTGGCGAAGCTCAAGTCCAGGTCCGACTTTAATTTGCTCCTCGTGAGAGCGGAAACCTGGTCGGATAACAACTGCCGCGAGGCTACGGTCTGCTCGGCCACTCGCAGCACGGCATGAGTCTGCAGCGCATTGTAGAAGGCCTGGTCCACGGCCAGTAGGACGTCCTCTTTGGTTGCTGCCGCGTTCTGTTCGTCAGCTCTTGCCTGAAGCCGCGCGCTGGCGACCAGGTTCGTGGTGTGCCCAAAGTCGGTAATGAGTTGGGTCACCGTTACGCCTCCGGCGGCTCGGGTGTAGACGGTTGGATTGTTCAATCCCCCGGCGGTGATGCGGCTGTTGTTTTGGGCATCGACCGCTGTCAGGTTGGCATAGGTTTGTGGCCAGAGATTCGAGCTCACTTCCCGTGTCACCTGCTTGGAAGCCAAGGCACTGAGCCGCGCTACAGAAATCGCTGGATTGTTTTTCAGCGCGAGCGCCTCTGCGCCTTTCACGGTGAGCCGTACCACATTCAGCGAGCCGGGAGCAGTATCCGAACTCCCGGCCGTCACCGCACTCGTGTCGGATTGCGATTTCGAAGGGTCTGCGGAACGGGGCGCGTCGGACGGGCTTTGCAAGACCGTCACCGACTGTGCCAAGAGTTGGATTGAGAGCGTGAGAGCGCTCAGTAGAAATGCTAGCCTCCACGTCATGCCGGCTGTTCCTCCTCTTTTTGATTCTTCTTGTCTTCATCATTGCCGTGAACTATCAGATAGACCGCAGGTACGAGAAAAACTGTGACGACCACCGAAACCGCGAGGCCTCCGATCACGGCGCGCGCCAGAGGAGCGTATTGCTCGCTGCCCGTCTCCACTCCCAAAGCCATCGGAAACATGCCCAACAAAGTCGCGAGCGAGGTCATGAGAATTGGGCGCAGCCTGATCTTGCACGCTCGCACCAGAGCCTCCTGCAGCGAGAAGTCCTCCTTGCGCAGTTGGCGCGCGAACTCGACGATCAAGATGCTGTTGGAAACGACAATTCCGGTCATCATAATCACGCCCATGAGCGACATGATGTTGAAGGTGCTGTGCGTGAGCCAAAGAATTAGCACTACTCCCGCCAATCCTGGTGGGATCGCGACCAGGATGATCAGCGGGTCGATGAAAGAAGTGAACTGCGCCATCAGAATCAAATAGACGAGCACGATGGACAGCACAAGACCGATGGAAAAGCGTTTGAACGATTCCTGCATGCCGACCACGGACCCGAGCACATTGACCCGTACGTTTTCCGGCAACGACAGGTGTCTGACGATCTCATTGACTTCGCGATTGATCACACCTAATGCCTCACCCGAAGGCATCACATAGATGTCGATAACGCGCTGAAGCTGATAATGGTCGACTTCTGTCGGCGTATTCATCGGCGTTATGTCAGCCACGGATTGCAGGGGCGTGTAATTCTTGATACCGGGAGCGCGCAACGGGATTTGTTTGAAGTCCTCCATGCTCATGTTCTGGATTTGCTTATCGAAGTACTGCACGGTGAGCATGTAGTTGTTGCCAGTCTTGGGATCGATCCAATAACTCGGCTCGATCATGCCGTTGGACGTCAGAGCCGTGATCACATTGTCCACCACCTGTTTAGGTGAGAGTCCAATCAAGCTGGCGCGTTCGCGATCGATATTCAGCTGCAATCCCGGATAAAGAAGATTTTGCGGAATCAGCACGTTGCTCACGCCCTTGCGGCTTCGAATCTGCTTGGCGATATTCGTCGCCACTTTGTAAGCGCCGTCGAGATCGTTGCCTCGGACTTGGACATCGATGGGCGCGGGTAATCCCAGGTTGATCACGGCATCGACCAATCCGCCCGCCTGAAAATATGTATCGAGTTCCGGCAAGTCTTCGGACAGTTTGCGGCGAACGCGCCCCATGTATTCATAGCTACCGAGTTTGTGGTCTTCTTTCAAGCTCACCAGGACAAATGCCGTATCCATGGAAGAGTTGCTGGTGTACATGGCGGAGAGGTCGGGGGTTATCCCGATATTGGAGACAATCATTCCCAGGTCGTGGGGGCCAATCACCTGGTGAATGTCGTTCTCGACGCGCGCGATGTATTGATTGGTGACCTCAATCCGGGAACCGCTGGGCGCCTTGACGTTGATGACGAACTGGCCCGGATCCGTGCGTGGAAAGTAGGCTGTCCCCACGAATGGAAAAATAACCGCCAGGACCAAGACGATGCCCCCGGCAATCCACGCCACGGTTCTCCCCGGTCGGACTAGAGCGCGAGTCACATGACGCTCGTAACGATCCAGGAGCTTCTCGAACAGCTCATTGAACCGGCCAAGGAACCTCATGTAGAGGGATCGCGAAGCAGACTTGCTCTCTGACTTGCGTTCAATCTCCTCCTCCACGTCCGGGAGGTGGATGAAGTTCGCGCAATAAAGGGGCACAACCGTCATGGCGAAGATGTACGAGGCAAAGATAGACAGCACCACGCCCAGAGCGAGATCGGTGAAAAGGTAGCGGCTGACGCCGAAGAAAAACGTCACGGGGAAAAACACGATCGAGGTGGTAGACGTGGCCGCCAAAACTGCCAGCGAGACTTCCATCCCTCCTTTTTCGGCTGCCACTCTCGGGCTTTCGCCGATTTCCATGTAACGGAAAATGTTTTCCAGCACCACGACCGAATCGTCAATCAGCCGGGAAAAAGCCAGCGCCAAACCACTCAGCAGCATGACGTTGATCGACCCGCCCATGGCATTCATGAGCAAGAAGCACACTAATGCGGAAAGCGGAATGGACAGAAGCACAGCAAAAGTAGCTCGTGGGCTGCCCAGGAAAATGAGAATCATGATTCCGGTCAGCACCAGCCCGATTCCGCCTTCCTTCATTACGTTCTTGATGGCACTCTTGACAAAGATGGACTGATCGAAGACGACCGCCGTCTTGAGCGATTTCGGAATGTCCAACAGATCCTTGATCGCCGCCTTGATTCCATTCACAATCGTGATGGTATTGCTGTCGCCGCCTTGCTTTAGCACAGGGATGTAAACGGACTGCTGTCCGTCGATACGGACGATGTTGGTTTGGATCGCGCCCGAGTCCTTGGCCTCACCCACATCGGCAACCATCACCGACGCGTTGCCCACTGTCTTCAGCGGAATGCGGTTGATGTCCTCGACGTCAGGCAACTGCGCATTGGCATAGATGTTGTAATCTCTAGGACCGATGCGAACATCCCCCGCGGGAAGAATCAGGTTGGAATCATTCACCGCATGAACCACGTCCATCAGGCTAAGCTGGTGCGCCTCCAGTTTGACCGGATCCACATAGATCATAATCTGGCGGTAGCGTCCGCCAAAAGGCTGAGGCACAGAGGCGCCGGGTACGTTGGCGATCTGGTTACGAACCTGGAATTGCGCCAGATCTTTGAGCCGGGTCTCATCCAGGCCTTCCCCTTTCAGCGTTACCAAACAAACTGGAAGGCTCGAAGCATCGAACTTAAGCACCACCGGCGGCAAAGTACCTGGAGGCAAACGTCGAAGATCGGCCATCGCCAGGTTCGCGATGTTGCTAAGAGCGGCATTGCCATCGCTCCCCGGCTTGAAGTAAATCTTGATCAGGCTTACGCCCGTCAAAGAGCGGGATTCGATGTGGTCGATGTTGCTGCCGAGGGTAAAAAAACGCTCGAACGTATCGGTAATGTCGGCCTCGACTTGCTCCGGAGGCATCCCCGCGTAAAAGGTCGCAACCACCACCACTGGAATCTTGATCTGCGGGAACAGATCCACCGGCATCCGCACCACGGTCGTCACGCCCACGACGGCGATCACCAGACAAAGCATGATCATCAGTGGACCTTGGCTTCGGCTTCACCACTTCGCCGATCGCGTAATCGGACTGACCGGCGCTAATCACTCGCTCCTTTTCCGAGAGGCCGTGAACGATCTCCACGGTGCTAGAGGTTTGCTCCCCTAGTTCAACGTTCCGCTTCTGCACACGATTCTGATCGTCCAGAGCCAGCACATAATGCTCGTTGCCTTCCTGGACCACGGCTTGGATGGGAACCGTGAGCGCGTCCTCTTTCCCGTGCAATACCAGCTTGACCTCGGCGTACATGCCGTCGGTCAAAGTGTTTTGCGGATTCTCCACGTCAATCTCGGTATGCATGGTCCGCGTCTCCTCATTGAGTGCGTCGGCGAAGCGGGCCACGCGCCCCTGGAAGTCTCGATTTAAATCGAGAACATGCACTTGCACTACGCTACCCAAGTGCAGCAGCGGCACGGAGGATGCGGGAACCGGGATCACCAACCTCAACAGTGACCACTCCGCTAGTTGCACCACCGGCTGTGATTGGGTCTCCGATGAGGTTCCGGCTGAGATCAGGGCGCCGGTATCGACGTACCGCTTGGTGACCACACCCGCGAAGGGAGCGGTGATGTGCGAATATGCCTGCAAGGCCGACAGGCGCTCGAGAGTAGCTTGCGCCATCCCGAGCTGGTTCTGCGATTCAGCCAGAGCGGCGCGGGTGCTGCTGATCTGTGCCTCGGTCTCTTTATCTTTCGCCATCGCATCGTCCAATTCCTGCTCGGCGACCAATCCAGGGCGCTCCTCTGACGCCTGTTTGAGCCGCGTATATGCTGAGTGGTAAGCCTGGTGCGTAGACTCCGCTCGTTCGATTTCACTTTGGGCGCGGCGAATCGCGTCTTTGCTGCGAGCGATGTCCGCCTGGGCACCCGCGACCTGCGCGTTCAGTTCGGGGACCTCCAGAACGGCCAGCTCCTGCCCGGCGCTAACCTTGTCCCCCACATCCACAAAAATGTGGCGGATGTAGCCCGATACCTTGGCGTGAACGTCAACTTGCTGGAATGGACGGAATTCACCGGTGAGAGTAATGACGTTTTCGAGTGGACGACGAGTGGCGAATACGACCGGCGCAACTCGTCGCGGAGGTTCATCGGCCTTCTTGGCTTTCGCGTCACCAAGCGAATGCATGAGCAGCGAGATCGCGATCGCCGCGGCAAGCGCTACAACTCCAATCAGTATGTGTTTTCGTTGCAGCGTCATTTCTTCATTCTAAGATCCGCACAGCTCCGGGTAATGAAAAAAAACCTACCCCCGTGAAAGGGGAGGACCAAACGCGAGGGTAAGGCTCGTACACGCTACGGTAAGCAGCAGCGGAACGAAAGTAAAGACAATCCCATCCAACCCATGCCTCCAGGGGAACAGCCCAGAGCACTCGGGAAATTGCGATGGAATGCGTTGCGCTCCCAAGTTCACTTGGCTCGTTTAGAACTCACTCAGGCTTGGCGCCAGTCGTCGCAGAGCCACGTCGCCTCAATCAGTGACTGAGCTGAAGTTCAGTTGGAGTGACTGGCTATTGACAACGAGGAAAAGATCAGCAGGTGGGAGGCGGTCGATTGTAGAGACTCTTTTCCAGAAAAAGAGTTGGAAGAGGCGGGCCAGCCGGCGCCACACGGGAATAAAACGTGGGAGCCTGCGATACCGTGACTTTAGCTGCAGGCGCAGCCCAACGAATCGCATCGCGATCCATGTGCTGCCGCACAGCCTGCGAGTCACCGGACTGAACCGCTGTATTGTGGAAAAGTGTAACGTGGAAAGTTCGTGTAGCCACTGTCAAGACCAAAGAAAACATGACAACGCTGCCGAACGCCCAGCGCCACCGCGGCACTGAACGAACAGCAACGGCTGTTGTTTTCGCTCTTCCCACAACGACGACCTCGGGATGATTATGCAATCCACACGCCCAAAAGCAAGGTTACCGGTCGCACTGGAACTGATCTAACTCCTGGGATCCGTACCGCAGCCATACTACCCGCCTGTGTCTAGAGATGCGCCAGGAAGGAAGCAGGTTGTTTTATTTCCTACTCCGGAGTAGTACCGTAGTAACCGTTGAAGCCGACTGTCGGCGATGCCCAGTTTGGGGGATGTCGGGGTCGGCGTTTTTTCCAGAGGTGAGAGACTTGGTCACGTCACAGGCGGCAGGGTTGCTAGGGCACAGGAGCTCCCAGCAATCCGCACAAACCCTAGAAAAGACGAGCTCCCGCTCCGCCGCCGACAGGTACGGCCTGCCGTCGTGACCGACAAATTAGGGTCATTGAGTGTAATCGCAATGCAGACTCCTGAACCCTTTTGCCAGGACTCCCGCTCTTTCCTATGTAGGAGGAAATTTGAGCTCCACGGTAACCGTCTCCGAACTGCGAAATCACCCATCCCCTACGGCCTTGCTCGTGGACGTGCGTTCCGGCGCTGAGTTCGCTTGCGGCCACATTCCCGGTGCGGTCAACATTCCAATGGACCAGATCGAATCGCGCCTGGGTGATCTCGGTCTCAATCTTCCCATTGTCCTCGTCTGTCAGTCGGGCAAACGCGCGCGCATGACCGCCGGCCTGCTCGAGCCCTGCCAGCGGCAGATTACGGTTCTCGAGGGCGGTACGAAAGCGTGGATCGAAGCCCAACTCCCCGTCGTGGCCAGCGTAAAGACGCGGTGGTCATTAGAGCGCCAAGTTCGCTTGGGCGCGGGTTTACTCGTGCTGACCGGCGCAATCCTAGCACTGGCGGTCAACCCGCGTTGGCTCTTTCTTTGCGGATTCGTTGGCTTGGGCCTCACCTTCGCCGGACTTACCGACATCTGCGCGATGGGGATCATCCTGGAAAAGATGCCGTGGAACAAGCTGAGTCAGTACAAGATTGCGGGTCCGAATGCGGAACAATCCGGGACTTGTCGATGACGCTTGTCATGCGGTGGAGGCTGAGCAGTGCCACAATGGATCCGTGGACTTCGACGCATTAGCTAGGCAGCACAAGGACGCCGTCTATCGACAGATGATCCGCGTGTGCGGCAACCGGGAAGATGCCGAGGACGTGTTGATTGAGGCCCTGCTCAAGGCATACCGCCATCTCGATCAATTGCGCGAATCGGATGCTTTTCGTGCCTGGCTTGCGCAGATCGCGAAACGTGTCTGTTGGCAATTGAAGGAGCGCGAATCGTTGCTCCCGCTCTTGCAGCTTTCGATGCTAGAGGACGAAGGTCGCGAGCTTCCCGGAACGGAGCCTCCTCCAGATGTGCAACTGGCCCGGCAACAGATGAAGCAACTGCTGAACGAAGCCATCGACGCGTTGCCCGCGCTGTACCGCCTGGTTTACGAGTTATGCGATGTCGAGGATCTGAGGGGTGACGAAGTCGCGCAGAGATTGGGCATCTCGCGAGCCGCCATGAAATCGCGATTGCATCGGGCCCGCGGTCTGGTGAGGACTCACCTCGACGCTGCGCTCACTCGTCTGGCTTTGAAGTAGTAGTTCGTTGATTTGGTCTTGCTAAATGATTTGAGAGGTTGGGAGGCCCTTATGGAAGTTACCGTGGAACATCTCGGAGCGTTGCAGTTTGAAATCAAGGCGCGTCAGCACGCCATCGTGAGCGACCAGCCGCCGGAGAATGGCGGTCACGACGAAG
>JBEKWX010000042.1:0-15029 GCA_049512675.1 Terriglobales bacterium
AAGTGTTCGTAGGCCTTCACCACTTCCATCAGGTAATCCTCGCTGATGGCCTTCTCGCCGGCCACGTTCTTTTTCTTCAGCCGTTTCTTAAGCACTTCCGGCGTGGCCTGCAGATAGATGACGAGGTCGGGCGTGGGCAGTTGTTCGCGGAAATAATTGAAGTAGCGATTGTAGGTATCGAGTTCCTGATCGTTGAGGTTAAGGCAGGCGAAGAGCTTGTCTTTTTCAAAAATGTAATCGGAAACCACTGTCTTATTCGACCGCGGCCCCAGATCGAGCCCGCGCAGTTGCTCGAAGCGGCGAATCAGAAACGCCAACTGTGCCTGGAAGGCTGCGCCGCGCTCGCCTTCGTAGAACGCTTTCAGAAACGGATTGTCTTCCGGCTCGATGACGCGCTGGGCAGCCAGGCGCTCTCCAAGAACCCGTGCCAGCGTGCTCTTCCCCACTCGTATGGGACCTTCAACTGCAATGTAACGGGGAAGCTCAAAAAGATTGGCCATGGATTGTCGTGAGCAGAATATATTGCTTCGCCTCCGGACGCAATTGTGGATTGCGGAAAGGTCAGAGGGCAGAGGTCAGAGTGCAGAGGTTAAATCTACGTGCCGCGGTTTTGCTTCTAACCTCTGCAATCTGACCTCTCACCTCTGACCTGCATTTACAATGCGACCATGCTCCCCGCTCTGATTGGACTAGCGACGACGGCAGCAGCGGCCGCATCCGCCGCGGCATATCAGTCCATGGCGCCGACAGCACAGTGGTACGGGCAGACGTTTGCCAGCGGAATCCGGGGAAGCAAGCAAATCGCCCTGACCTACGATGACGGCCCGAACGATCCGCACACGCTGAATTTGCTCGATGTACTGGCGAAGCACAGTGTGCGCGCGACGTTCTTCATGATCGGACGCTACGTGCAGCAGCGCCCTGATATTGCGCGAGCGCTGGCGCTGGCGGGACACGCCATCGGCAACCACACGTTCACGCATCCGTTGCTCATCTTCAAATCGGGAGCGCAGACGCGCACCGAGCTGGTCGACTGCCGTCAGGCGTTGGACCACGCGATCGGCAAGCATTCGAATCTGTTTCGTCCGCCGTTTGGGGGAAGACGGCCGGCAACGATCAGAATCGCGCGTGAACTCGGGCTCCAGACGGTAATGTGGAACGTGACCGGCCATGACTGGAACGCGCCGCCCGCAGCGGTAATCGAGGAGAAAGTCGCGCGCCAGATGCGCGGCGGAGACGTGATCCTGCTGCACGATGGCGGACATCGAGCGATGGGTGCGGACCGCGCGCAGACCGTGATTGCGACGGACAATCTGATCCAGCGTTACAAGGGCGAGGGCTACGAGTTCGTGACGGTAGAAGAGATGCTGGCTGCCAGCCGTCAGCGATCACCCATCCGTTAGTGCGATCCCGCTCCACATTGCTGAGAGCTGACAGCTGAGAACTGAGAGCTTCTTCTACGCATGCACCGTCGCAAACGCCTGCTTCGCTGCCGCAATGGTTTGCTGCACGTCGCGTTCGGTGTGGGCCGCGCCCAGGAACGCCGCTTCGAACTGCGACGGCGGCAGGTAGATGCCGTTTTCCAGCATCACTCGAAAGAAACGCCCGAAGGCTGCGGTGTCGGATTTGGCTGCGGAAGTCCAGTCGGTGACCGGTCCCGGCGCGAAGAACCAGGTGAACATCGAGCCGACCCGGTTGTGGCACATGGTCACGCCAGCGTCTTTGGCGGCGCCCGCGACTCCGGCAACCACATCGGAGGCAAGTTTATCGAGCGTCGTGTAAACATCTTTGTGCTCGCGCAAGTAACGCAACGTGGCATAACCCGCGGCCATCGCCAAAGGATTCCCCGAAAGCGTTCCGGCCTGGTACACCGGGCCGAGCGGCGCAACCAGATCCATGATTTCGCTCGGTCCGCCGTAGCCGCCCACGGGCAAACCTCCACCGATGATTTTGCCCATGGTGGTGAGATCGGGCTGAACCGAGTACAGTTCCTGTGCTCCGCCATAAGCCAGGCGAAATCCCGTCATAACCTCGTCGAAAATCAGCAGTGCCTTATCACGCGCGGTAATGGCGCGCAGAGCTTCGAGGTACCCGCGCGCCGGAGGTACGCATCCCATGTTGCCGACGACCGGCTCCACGATGACGCAGGCAATCTGGTGCTTGAATTTTTCGAAAGCGGTTTCGAGCGCGCCGATGTCGTTGTAAGGGAGCGCAAGCGTGAACTGCGTGAACTCTTCCGGAACGCCCGCCGAACCCGGAATGCCCAGCGTGGCCACGCCCGATCCCGCCTTCACGAGCAGCGCGTCCGCGTGCCCGTGATAGCAGCCTTCAAATTTCACAATGTACTTGCGCTTCGTACACGCACGCGCCAGGCGGATGGCCGACATGGTCGCCTCCGTGCCCGAACTGACAAAGCGAACTTTTTGCACGTGTGGAAAAGCGGAAATCACCAGTTCGGCAAGATCCGCTTCGGCGGGAGTGGAAGCTCCAAAGCTGGTCCCATTGCGCGCCGCCGAGATCACCGCCTCGATGACCGTGGGTGCCGCGTGCCCCAGGATGAGCGGACCCCAGGAGCCGATGTAATCGACATACTCGTTGCCGTCCGCGTCCCAAATATGCGAACCCTGGCCGCGTACGATATACAGCGGGTCGCAGCCCACCGCGCGAAAAGCGCGCACCGGGGAGTTCACCCCTCCCGGAATCAACCGTTCGGCGCGTTTCTGCAGCCTGCGGGATTGCTCTGTCTTGCGGGCCATCATTCCTCCAGAGTAGCCGTCGTCGGGGAGCCTTGGAAGTTTCTCCCGCGCTCCGATCAATATAGCAGCGGTGGGCACAAAGGGAGGTCAGAGGTGAGAGGTCAGATTGCAGAGGTGAAGACCTACTGTGACCGATATCGGCACTGCGAGGTTCTTACCTCTGCAATCTGACCTCTAACCTCTGACCTCTTCTCTCGTCTCACCAAATGTGGTAATAACCTTCGCGGCGGCCAAGTTCGACTTTCAGCCCGAACAGCTTGCCCAAGCTCTTGGCTTGCAGGATTTCTTCCTTGCGTCCGTCGGCCACGATCCGCCCGTTCGACATGAGCACGACTCGTTCGATCTCGGGAACGACGTCGGGGATTTCATGAGTGACGAGAATGATTCCGATTCCCGAGCTGGCCAGGGAGCGCATCGTTTCCCGGAGGCCGTGCTGCGCCAAAATGTCCAAGGAATTGCAGGGCTCGTCGAATAACAGCGCGCGTGGCTTGTGGACCAGCGCCCGGGCGATCAAGACCCGCTTGGCCTCCCCCGACGACATTTCCTGCACGGCACGCTCCGCCAGATGCGAGACGCCGAGCTGGGCCAAAGCGGCCTCGGCCAGTTCTCTGTGTTTGGGATCGACAGCGTGATTCGGGAAGATGCGCGTGCTGCTGAAAAAGCCGGACAGCGCCACGTCCAGGCCGCTGGCGTCACCGGTACACGAAGACATCAGGTCGTTGGACACGATGCCCAGCAGCGAGCGCAGCTCAAAAACGTTCCAGCTCTTTTGGCCGAGGATGGTCATGCTCGACCCTTTGCGGACCATCGGATAGCACTCGCGGGTGATGGTTTTGATCAAGGTGGACTTGCCGCAACCGTTCGGCCCCAGCACCGCCACATGTTCGTCGACATGCACGCGAAGGCTGAAGTCGTCGAGTACGATCTTTTCTCCCCGCATTACTCGGACGTTCCGCAGATCGAGTAAAGGGGCTTGGCTTTCCACGCTGTCGAGTGATTCCACGTTACAGTATCGCAAGTATTCGCGCTGCCGAGCGCATCATTGCGCGCTGCATTTCAGGCAGAGGGTATGGAATTCATCGGACTTTCACAGAATTGCAATACTCCTGCAATCTCTCGCGGCTATGTTTATGCCAGTTGCCCTTCTAACCGGGAGGGTTTATCAGGACGGCCTTGGGGGGCTCCGGGCTGTCCTTTTTAGTTTTTGGAGATTCGTCTCCAGTATCGGGAGACCCCTGTTGCGCACCGCCGCTCTCGCCCAAGCATACTGCGGGCAGTCGATCACTTGAGGTACGAGCGCACAATCTCAATCAGTTCGTCGGTCGCGAGAGCCTGCTCGGAGCTGAGTTGCTTGGAGTTGATGACGTGAAAGCGGATGTGGCCTTCCAGCAACTCGGCCATCAATCCGTTCATGGCGCCGCGCGCGGCCGTGATCAGCTGCAGCACATCGGAGCAATCTTCATCCGCTTCCAGCGCACGCTCGATAGCGGCGATTTGGCCCTTGATTCTTTTGATCCGGAGAATGAGCTTGGGTTTTTCTTCGACGGTATGCATTTTTTCCTTGACTGTAGTATACCCCCCTATGGTATATGAGAATTAAGCCGGCGCGGTAGGGGTTGCGCAGGCACGCCGCCCGCGCGGCTTGAAACATAACATCTGCTCCGTGCGGATGCAAACGAGGTATATGCGACACAGGATCGACGGGCCTCCGAATTGGCGGCCCGCGGGATGGCAGCAGTAGACGTGAGACGATAGCGGTTTTACTCCTTATCCTATCGGTTCACATCTGTTTCTTCTATCCCCCAAAATTAGATAAGAACGCGGCCATGCCGCGTCGCTGCCGGCGGGAATTGTACTCCAGCCGCAAGGGGGCGACTCACGAATGTGTGCAGCTGCCCTGCATTAACTATGGTTAACTGTTTGTGATATGCTAGCGTTAATCATCGCGCAAGGCGTGGATCGCGCGTAAGAAATCCGGTCGATTGCACAGCGGCACGAGCTCAAGTTGGAAGGCTGAATCTCGCAGAAAGGAGGAAACGAAAATGACCTGCATGAACGCATTCGCAGAAGCGATGGCGATGCCGACGACGCAGCTCACGCGCGTGATCCAATACGAATGTGCCGCTTCCCGGCAATTGGAGAGCAAAGCGGAAATCAAATCTCCGCGCATGAGCTGGGTCGTGGTCACCGACAAGAACGGCAGGCGTCAGCTCAAAATCCAATGGGAGCCAGCCGTGGAGAACTGACGCTCAACTCGGGCTGTAGCTGTAACTTTCTATTAACCGATGAAGTGCATACTGGCGAACTGTACGTGCCAGCGTGATTGCAATCACATCCAAGGGTGACTGGAGGCGTTGCCAAGCGCGCCTCCAGCCAATTACTTTGCACTTATGATATTGAAATTGAAATTCATTTTCATTATTAAGGTCTTCATTATGGACCGCCGGGCCAGCCAAGGACGCGCCCAAGGCGCCGGGCTGTCCCTGGCTCTGGCGCTCGCTTTCGTGCTGGGCGCCGTCGCGCCCGCCTGTTGGGCGCAGTCGCAAGTCGCCTCCGATTCCACACAATCCGCCGCTCCCACCGCCCCGGCTGCGGATGATCCGCCCAGCCCGCCCACCGATGCTAATGCCGATACCGAAGCGATGTTCCCGCATTTCAAAAACTCGCGGTTCTGGCTCTCCGGGCAGGCGAACTTCATCTTCCAGGCTCATCCCGGCTTTCACGCCGACTACAGCGGGCCGCACAGCCTCAGTCCACACTATGACAAAGCCACGTCGCGAGTCATGACGCTCTACACTGGCGTCCGGCTCAACAATTCCACCGAGCTTCTGGTTGACATCGAAGAAGCTGGTGGCGCGGCGCTCAGCACCGGCCTGGGCTTGGCGGGAAATACGGATCTGGACATCGTGCGCAATCCGCTGTTGAGCAAAGCGCCGTATCTGGGGCGCGGCATGATCCACAAAGTGTTCGCGTTGAGCAAGGATAAGATCGAGAACCAGCGTAGTTTTCTGTCGCTGTTCGATGAGTTGCCGCGGCGCCGCCTGGAAATTCGCTTCGGCAAGTTCAGCCTGCCGGATTTCTTTGACGTGAATTCGGTCGGCTCCGACACGCACTTTCAATTCGACAACTGGTCGGTGGACAACAACGGCGCCTGGGATTACGCCGCCGATACGCGCGGCTACACCGTGGGGTTGGTGGCGGACTACGAGGACCGAAACTGGGGTTTCCGCTTCGTCGAAGCGCTCATGCCGAAGGTTGCGAATGGAATCGATCTAGTGTGGCGTCCGTGGCAAGTTCATGCGGAAGATTGGGAATACGAATTGCGTCATGGCGTTATACCGAAAAAAGCGGGCGTCGTGCGTCTGCTCGCATACACGAACTACGCCAACATGGGCATCTACCGCGACGCGGTCACTCAGTTTATAGATCACTCGGCCCCGCAACCGGAGACGGTCCCGGAAATCACGAACCACCCCTGGCACATCACCCGCAAATATGGCTTCGGCGTCAACCTGGAACAGAATCTCACGCGGAACGTCACGGCGTTTGCCCGCTGGGGATGGGACAACGGAAAAACCGAGTCATTTGCCTACACTGAAATTGATTCGACCTTCGCCGAAGGCGTTGGGGTGAATGGCGCGAGATGGAATCGCAAGCAAGACCGTGCCGGCATTGCCTTCGTGTCGAACGGGATCAAGAAAGATCACCAGGTATACCTGGCAGATGGCGGGCTAGGTTTCCTGCTGGGCGATGGAGCGCTGAACTACGGGCGGGAGAACATCGTCGAGTCGTATTACACGGCACACGTTTGGCGCGGAATCTATATCGCTCCCGGATTGCAGTACGTCAACAACCCTGGTTACAACCGCGACCGGGGGCCGGTGGTGGTGCCTAGCCTCCGGGCTCATGTGGAATTCTGAGCGCAATTGTCGGCATAGGTTCTGATGGGTCCGCAATGCGTCAGGCCTTCAGCAGTTCCCACCCCACGGCGATCCCGTTCGAGATGTGGTCCCGCGTGGAGCCTTCCCCCACGTGCATGGCCAACATTCCAGCAAATGACTGGGGGCTCGACCGGAATACCTCCATGGTGCGCTGTCTCAGATGGCTGTGTTCGGCCATGAATAGCATCATGCGAGCCATCAGGGCGGGACGGCGGATCAGCGTCCTATGACCCTTTTGATAGCGAGCGAGGTCTCCGCTCGCCAGGCAATCGCCCAGCAGCGCGGCTTGCCGAAAGCCGAGGCAAATACCTTCTCCGGTAATGGCGTCCACTCCGCCCGAGGCGTCGCCCACCAACACCGTTCTACCACGATACACGCGCCGCAATTTGCGGGTGACGGTGACTGCGCCCCGCTCGCTGGAAGCGGGTTCCGCATCTTTGAGGCGCGCCGAAAGTTCCGGAAATTCCCCGAGCGCGTCGTCCATCCGCAGCCGCAACTTCGGGCTGGACGAGACCAGCGCCAAACAAACTTCTTCGCGGCTGACCGGAGTGACATAAATCTGGCAGTGACGGCCCCAATGCAACTCCATGAAGTCCGTCCAGGGCGCGACGCGGTAGTGGCGCCGGAAACCGAAGCGCCGATTCTTTTTCTGGGGTGCATCCAGTTCGTGTTGATCCAGCTTGGCCCAGCCGCGGACCCGCGAACTGCTTCCGTCAGCGCCCACAACCCAGCGCGCTCGCACCAATTCTCCAGCAACCAGCGCGCCCTCCGGATGAAGCCCGGTGACCGCCGCCTGCCACAGCAAGCGCACGCCGCACGCCGCCGCGTGCTCCAACAGGACGCGATGCAGATGCGTACGCCGGATTCCGTACGCCGTTCCGCGAGGAAATTCAGCCTCGGCTCTTTTGCCATCGCTCACGAAACGAATGCCGCGGAATGGATACGCCTCGCCTTCGGGAATCGTGATGCCGAGATTGCGCAAAGCCTCCACTCCGTCCGGCATCAGCCCCTCGCCGCACGTCTTGTCGATCGGCGGAACCGCGCCATCCGCCAGCACCACGCTCAAACCGTGGCGCCGCGCCGCGATGGCGGTCGCCAGACCGGCAGGTCCGCCGCCGACCACGAATACATCCACCGGATTTGGAGAAGGGTTCACCAAAAATCTTCTTTCTTGGAGAAAAGCACTCTTGGCTCTTGGCTCTTGGCTAAAGGCCAAAGGCCAAAGGCCAAAGGCTAGGAGCTAAGAGCAGCCGTCTCTCCTACCATTCCAGCAAAACGAATTCCGAGCAGAACCCCGGACCCATCGCGGCCAACAAGCCGAGCGTTCCGGGTGCGGGTCGGCGATTTTTCATGACTTCTTCAAGCACCACCAGCACGGAAGCCGACGACAGATTGCCGGTCCGCCGCAAGCATTGCCAGGAAACGTCGAGTTCACCATTCTTCAAGCCTAGCGCATCGGCGGTCGCTTCCAGGATCTTCGGCCCGCCGGTATGCAGCACCCAGTTGCCGATGTCGGCGCGAGTCAATCCGCGCCCGGCAAGAAAATCGTCGAGATCGTGCGCCAGGTTTTTTCGAACCAGGTTCGGAATCTCGCGAGAGAGCACAATGCGAAAGCCTTTTTCCGATACATCCCAGCCCATCATTTCTTCGGTGTCGGGATAGAAAACGGAGCGGGTTGCGAGGATGCACGGGCCGGAAAGCCCGCAATCAGCGTCCGCGCCCGCGACGATCACCGCCGCCGCGCCGTCGCCAAACAGCCCGGACGAAATCAGGTTGGCCATCGAGATATCCTCGCGCTGCAGCGTGAGCGAGCAAAGTTCGACCGACAGCACCACCGCGACCTGGTCCGGATAAGCGCGCACATAGTCAGCCGCGCGTGAAATGCCCGCTGCGCCCGCTACACAACCCAACCCGAAAATCGGAACGCGGCGAATGTTGCTGCACAATCCCATCCGGTTGATCAGCAGCGCATCAATCGATGGGCTGGAAATGCCGGTCACCGAGGCAAAAAAAAACGCGCCCAGATTGCGGCCATGCAAACCCGCATCCGCCAGCGCGCCTGCAACCGCCTTCTCACCCAACTCCTTGGCCGTGCGAATCCAGTGCTGGTTGGCCTCGCCCCAGGTTTTCATCTTCAGATATTCTTCTTTAGGCAGCGAGAGGAACCGCCCGTCGACGCCCACGTGACGATGCAAACGCCGCAGCACGTGCGGGTTTTCAATCTGATCGCCCCAGTATTCCTGCAGCGCAGCCAGCAACATCTCCTGGGAGTAGTAATGCTGCGGAAACGCGCTCGCCGCGCTAACAATTCGCATGGTTGTTCCCGTCCCGGAGGACCTGGCAATCTCGCCGCCGGGGTATCCGAAATTGTATGCCGATCAAGAGAATTTGGATGCGGATGGTAAAGTTAAATTTGTAAAAACTTCGTAAAAACAGGAATAACCGTGAAATTTATCGCCGGATTGCTGCTCGGTCTCATCCTCGTGCCCGCCGGGGTTTATCTGTATTTCACCAGCGGCAGTGCTCCCGTTGCCACCACCGACTCCGACGTGCCCTTCGAAAATTTCTTCGCGCACAAGACTTTGAATGCGCGCATCGCGAAAGACATGCCGAAGAATGTCCCGATCCAGGCGACCGAGGCCAACTACCTGGCTGGCGCCGAGCTTTACAAGCAGCATTGCGCCGTTTGCCATGGCTTGCCGCTGTCGCCGAAGACGGCGATTGCCAAGGGAATGTATCCGCGGCCGCCACTGCTGTTCGAAGGAAAAGGCGTGACCGACGATGAGCCGGGCGAAAGCTACTGGAAGATCTTCAACGGTATTCGCATGACCGGCATGCCCGGCTTCAGCAAGTCGCTTTCGGAAACTCAGATTTGGCAATTGGCGCTCCTGCTGGCCAATGCCGACAAACTGCCAGACTCGGCGAAAGCCGCGCTGGTCGCGCCCATCGGGGCGAGCGCCCCGGCGGCAAGCGTACCGCCCCCCACCGGCGTACCGGTCGCTCCTAGTTCCATGCCGAGTTCCCCGCCGCCACCAAGATAAGCCGGTTGTGAACCTAGGGAATTCGTCCTCCGCGTCAAGCCAAGCCCGCTCAGCCCTAACCATCATGCCCCGTCTCGCGCTATCGTGTAGGCATGGCGTTTGGCCGTCCCAGAAAACTCTTCACCGAAACGGAGCTTTACGAATACGCTATAGGTGCGCTGGCGCGCCGCATGCGCTCGGTCGCGGAACTGAAGCGCCTGCTGCGAAAACGAGTTGAAGCCGATACGGAATTCGGCAAGACGCTGGTGGAACTGATTGTCGTTCGCCTGAAAGACCAGGGCTACCTGAACGACGCCAAGTACGCAGCGGCCTTTTCGTCGTATCGCCGCGACAACGAGAAATTCGGACGCATGCGCGTCGTCAACGACCTCAAGGCGAAGGGAGTGCACGGCGACGTCATCGAGAAAGCGGTTGCGTCCGTCTACGATGACGTGAAAGAAGAAAACCTCGCGCGTGACTACCTCCGCCACAAACGCCTGCAGAAGCCTAAAGACAAGAATCAAAAACAAGCAGCCCGCATTTACCGCCAGTTGATGCGCGCTGGATTCGGATCAAAAACCATCTTCACGATCCTGAAAAAATGGGACGTGGACGAAGAAACTCTCACCGAACTCGAAACCGAGACTTCCGAAACGTAAGTCGAGGGTTCGAGGTTTCGCCGATTCTTGCTTTCCGCTCGCCGGCTGACTTCGCATTGAGCCCCTGTGTTCCCTTGTGCCCCCTGTGGTGAAGATTTGCCTTTGATTTAGAATTGAATCTTCCATGCTCACAGGCTCCGAAATTCGCCGCAAGTTCCTGGACTTCTTCATTCAGAAGCAACACCGCGAGGTGCACTCCTCGTCGCTAGTCCCGGCCAATGACCCGACGCTGCTCTTCACCAACGCCGGCATGAACCAGTTCAAGGACGTTTTCCTCGGCCTAGAAAAGCGCGACTACGCGCGGGCAACGACCTCGCAGAAATGCGTGCGCGCCGGAGGCAAGCACAACGATCTTGAAAACGTAGGCTTCACCAATCGTCACCACACGTTTTTCGAGATGCTGGGAAATTTCTCCTTCGGCGACTACTTCAAGAAAGACGCCATCGCCTACGCCTGGGAGCTGATTACGTCGCCGGAGTGGTTCGGGATTGATAAACAGAAACTCTACGCCACAATCTTCAAAGGCGAAAACGGAGTCCCGCGCGATGCCGAAGCGTACGACCTGTGGCTCGGACAGGGTGTGCCGAAGGATCGTATCTACGAGTTTGGCGCAAAAGACAATTTCTGGCAGATGGGTGACACCGGCCCCTGCGGCCCCTGCAGCGAAATTCACTACGACATGGGCGCGGCAGCAAGCGATCAGGGACACACAGACTGCAAGTTTGGCTGCGACTGCGGACGCTACGTCGAACTCTGGAATTTGGTGTTCATGCAGTTCGACCGGGATGCGAGCGGCAAACTAAATCCACTGCCGAAGCCATCCATCGATACAGGCATGGGGCTGGAGCGCACGGCCGCGGTATTGCAGGGCGTGATTTCGAATTACGACACAGATTTGTTCACGCCGTTGATCAAGCGCGCAGCGGAGCTGACGGGAACCTCACTCAAGAAGGAACTCGACAAGGAAGCACATACGAAGTCGGCTGCTTCCTTGCGCGTGATCGCCGACCACGCGCGTGCGTCGACGTTTCTGATTTCGGACGGCGTGATTCCCTCAAACGAGGGCCGTGGATACGTGTTACGCAAAATTATCCGCCGCGCCATCACGCACGGGCGATTGCTCGGGCAAACCAAGCCATTTCTGCACGAGATGGTTTTCGCCGTTCGCGACCTGATGCAGGACGCATACCCGGAGCTGAGAGAAGCCGCCGAGCGCGTGTCCAAAACGGTTGCGGCTGAAGAGACACGATTTGCACACACTATCGATGTAGGTCTGAGCAGACTTGAGGAGTACGGAAAGAACGCAGGACGTCCTGCACCTGAAGTGTTGGCACGAACTCTCTACGAAAACCTCATAGAGGACTTAGCCGACTTCCCATGGGTCGAGACCGAAAAACGCAGGAAAGCCCTAAACACCGCAACGAATCTTCTTGCAGCTACGACAGACTTGGAGATCGCTTCCATCTTAAGTGTGCTTCTTGGAAAACCTGTAAGCGAGAACCTCCTTGCCTGGGTTAAAAACAAAATGGCTGGTCCCATCATCGCGGGCGAAGATGCGTTCAAACTCTATGACACGTTTGGATTGCCGCTTGATTTCATCGAGGATGCCGCCCGTGACATGAGAGTTCTTATAGATAATGAGGGGTTTGCAGACGCCATGTCGGCGCAGCGCGAACGTGCTCGCGCCTCCTGGAAAGGCGCGGCCAAACAGACGGCCAACCCCGCCTACCAGCAGCTCCCGAAATCCGACTTCGAAGGCTACCGCCAGACGCGCTCCGACAACTGCGAAGTCCTCGCCATCATCAAAGCCAGCCAGGGCGCGCAGGAACTCAAGCCTGGCGAATCCGGCGAAATCATCCTCGACCACACGCCCTTCTACGCCGAATCCGGCGGCCAAGTAGGCGATCGCGGATGGCTCTACTCCGACGATCACAACACAGTCCTCGCCGAAGTAACCGGATGCTACTACCCGGTACAAGGTGTGCGCGCCCATCAGGTCACAGCCAAGCAGGCAATTCGCGTGGGGCAGAAAGTAGACGCCGTCGTCGACACCGCGATTCGCCAGGCCACCATGCGCAATCACACGGCCACGCACCTTCTCCACGCGGGCTTGCGAGAAGTGCTGGGCAAGCACGTGAAGCAGGCGGGGTCGCTGGTAGCACCGAACCATCTGCGCTTCGATTTCTCGCACTTCACCGGTGTCGAAGACGAAGAATTGCAGGACATTGAAGACATCATCAACAAGGAAGTTCTGCGCAATAAAAAAGTAGAGATCGTCGAAAATGTCCCGATTGACGTGGCCGTCAACGAATATCACGCGATGGCGCTCTTCGGCGAAAAATACGGCGACCGCGTCCGCGTGATAAAGATCGGCGATTTTTCCACCGAACTCTGCGGAGGCACGCACACAGGAGCGACCGGAGAAATCGGCCTGATCAAAATCCTGAAAGAGGGAAGCGTGTCATCAGGCGTCCGTCGCATCGAAGCCGTCACCGGCGAAGGCTCGCTGCGCCACTTCCGCAAAGATCACGAACTGGAAGGCGTCGTAGCCGCGCTGACCACCCACTCGGAGTCCACCTCTCCAGCCGAAGCCCTGAAACTGGAACTCGAAAAGAAAGACGCAGAAATCAAGCGCCTGGCGCGCGAACTCGATCAGGCGCGGATGAAGTCGGCATCGTCGAGCGCGGCCAATATCAGCGACAAAGTCAAAGAAGTTCGCGGCGTCAAAGTCCTGACCCACCGCGTGGACAACCTGGAGCGCGCTCAGATGCGCACCTTGGTCGATCAGCTTCGCGACAAGCTCGGGTCCGCCGTAGTCGTACTGGGCTCGGCCTCGAATGGCAACGTCTCGCTGATCGTCGGCGTAACCAAAGACCTCACCAGCCGCATTCAGGCGGGAAAGATCATCGGCCCAGTGGCGCAAAAAGTCGGCGGCAAGGGCGGTGGGCGTCCAGATTTGGCCGAGGCGGGCGGAAAAGACGCAGCCGCGCTGGACGCGGCGCTAAGTGAGGCTTACAGTGTCGTGGAGTCGCTGTTAGGGTAGATTTCCTCTGTGCTTCCCCTGTGTCCCCTGTGGTGAAAAGGCCTTCTCCACAGAGGAACACGGGGAAAGCCATTCGGGGTCCGCAATGGATGATCGTATCCAGTTCATCAAGCACCAGGGCAAACCGATTCTGCTGCTGGACTTTTCAAACGCCAATGCCCATGAAATGCAACTTCTGCTTGAGCAGGTGCGGATCACGGTGGCGCGGCACGCGCGCGAGTCGCTGCTCACGCTCGCTGACTACACCGGCGCCACAGTGGATCACGCGGTTGCTACCAAGCTTAAGGAAGTGCTGACGCTCGACCGGCCATTCGTAAAGAAAACGGCGTGGGTCGGCACCGAGAGTATCCCACACGCGTTCATGGAAAACTTCCAGACTTTTTCCCAACGCGAGATTGTGACCTTCAAGACGCGGGAAGAGGCAATGGACTGGCTGGTGCAGGACTAGTTGCCTGGGACTGAAATGATATGGCAAAGCTTCGGGTTGGCATCCTTTTTGGCGGACGCAGCGGCGAGCATGAAGTGTCGTTGCTGTCGGCGGCGTCCGTCCTGAATGCAATCGATAAGACGAAATACGAAGTGGTTCCCATCGGCATTACCAAAGACGGCCGCTGGCTCACGGCAGAACATGCCGAGAGACTGCTGCGGGGCGAAAAGCAAGCCGGTGTCCTCTCCGCACCGGAGAAGCATTTGCGGGCGGGCAATCCGGAAGCGACTCCGGGGGCGGCGGTGCTGGCTACCGGCGAGTCGGTGGTGGTTCTTCCGGAACCGGCCCGGCGCGAAGCTGGGATCGCGCCGTTCCAAACCGACGCAAAGACCGATGCCGCGGCGCTTCGTCGTGCCTCCGACCGCGCCATTAACGTTGATGTCATCTTCCCGGTGCTGCACGGAACCTTCGGGGAGGATGGCACGATTCAGGGCCTGCTCGAACTGGCCGACATCGCCTACGTCGGCGCCGGTGTGCTCGGCTCTTCCGCAGGCATGGATAAAGACATCATGAAGTCTTTGTTCCGCGCGGCCGGATTGCCGATCGTAAAGCACGTGACCGTGTTGCGCGGCCAATTCGAGCGCGAACCTAAGAAAGTGCAGCAACGGGTCGAGAGCAAGCTGAAGTACCCCGTGTTCGTGAAGCCGGCGAACCTGGGGTCGTCGGTGGGAATCTCGAAGGCACACGATCCGAAGGAACTCGGTCCTGCCATCGCGGAAGCCGCGAAGTTCGATCGCAAGATCGTGATTGAGGAAGGCGTCGGCGGAAAAAAGAATAAGGCGCGTGAGATCGAGTGTGCGGTGCTCGGCAACGACGATCCCAAAGCATCGGTTGCGGGAGAAATCGTTCCTTGCAAAGAATTCTATGACTACGACGCCAAGTATCTGGTCGAAGGCTCCGAAGCGGTGATCCCCGCGAAGCTCTCGAAAGCGGAAATGAAAACGGTGCAGAGGCTCGCGATCGCGGCGTTTCAAGCGGTTGATTGCACGGGCCTGGCGCGCGTCGATTTTCTCATGGACCCCAAGTCGCGTAAGATTTTCGTCAACGAGATCAACACCATGCCCGGCTTCACTGCGATCAGCATGTACCCGAAGATGTGGGTGGCATCGGGCGTGTCCTATCC
>JBEKWX010000043.1:0-14977 GCA_049512675.1 Terriglobales bacterium
TCCAGGTAAAGTTGCCGCTGCCGCCGGAGGCGGTGATCGTTCCGGTGTAGAACTGGCCCACTGTTGCAGAGCCCAGTGAGGGGGGGTTAGGCGTCGGCAGAGCTAGGGCGTTGTAAACCTGAATCGTTAAAGCCTGCGTTGCGGTGTTGCTCGCCGAATCAGTGACCTTGGCCGTAAAGCTGGCCGTTCCGGTGGTCGCCGGCGTACCCGAAATTAGGCCTGCACTGTTGAGGCTCAGATTGAAGGCCGCAAGGTTGTTGGTTCCCGAAACCGACCAAGTGTAGCCCGTGCCGGAGCCGCCCGCTGCCGAAAGTGTCTGCGAATAGCCCGCTCCCGTGGTCGCAGCGGGGAGAGTTGTGGTGGTAATGGTCAGCTGATTGTTGATCGTCACCGTGAACGGGAGTGACGCCGTGTGGCTGGCCGAATCGGTCACCGTAGCCGTGAAGTTGGCGCTTCCGAGGGACGGGGACGCACCGGAGACGAGACCTGTTGAGGAAAGGCCCAGGCCAATTGCCGCAAGGCTGCTGCTTCCCGCAGCATTAATACTCCAGGTATAGCCAGCGCCCGTGCCGCCCGTCGCCGCTAACTGCTGCGAGTAGGCCGCGCCTGCGGCGCCGGTCTTCAGCGGACTTGTGGTGGTGATAGTGAGCGTGGCTTCGACGGTCAGCGAGAAGGTCGCTGAGGCCGTATTGAGTGACGAATCCGTCACCGTCACAACGATGCTGAATGTGCCTGCCGCGGTCGGAATCCCAGAGATCAGGCCACCTGTTGAGAGGTTCAGCCCTGCCGGTAATGATGAACCGCTGGCTGCTGCCCAGGTCCAACTGTATGCCGCGCCCGTGCCGCCCGTGGCGGCGAATGTGGTCGCTGGGTAAGCTGCTCCCTGGTAGCCCGCCGGCAGGGGGCTTCCCGTAGTGATAGTTACCCCGGCCGAGATGGTCATGGAAAACGCTGCTGTGGCGGTGTTCGAGACCGAATCCGTCACCGTAACGCTAAAGCTTGGGTTGCCCACTGTCGTGGGTTTGCCGCTCAGCACGCCTGCCGTGGAGAGGGTCAATCCCCCAGGCAGCGGGTTCGAGCCGCTGGCCAGCGCCCAAGTGTAGCCTGTGCCCGAACCACCCGTGGCAGTCAGAATCTGCGAATAGGCCGATCCGACGTAGCCCGTCGGCAGCGGGGTGGGAGTGGTGATGCTGACCCCCGCCTTGATGGTCATGGAAAGCGTCCCAGTGCCGGTGTTCGAAGCCGAATCCGTCACCGTAACGCTGAAGCTTGGGTTGCCCACCGTCGTGGGTTTGCCGCTCAGAACGCCTGCCGCGGAGAGGGTCAATCCCGCAGGCAGCGTCGAGCCGCTGGTCACGGCCCAAGTGTAGCCTTTGCCCGAACCGCCCGTAGCCGCGAGCGTCTGCGAATAGGCCAATCCAACGTAGCCGGTCGGCAGCGGCGAAGTCGTAGTGACGGTGATGGGGGTATCGACGGTGATGCTCAGGCTGGCAGTCTTGGTATTCGCGGTTGGTTTGGTCGAATCGGTGACTTTGACTGTGAAGTTGAAGGTCCCCGTTGCAGTCGGAGTACCGGTAATAACGCCGCTGGCGGACAAGTTCAAGCCCGTCGGCAAGCTGCCCGTGTAACTCCATGTGTAGGGCGTCACTCCGCCGCTGGCCTGAAGTGTCGTTGAGGGATATGCGGTGCCGGTGACGCCGGTGGGTAGCTGAGACGAGGTTGTGGTTATGCCTAATGGTGCGCTGTTGTTGACGGAGATAGTAAGGCTCGCGGACGCAGTTTGCGCTGTCGGAGTCTCCGAGTCGGTCACGGTAACGGTGAAGGTCGTTTGGCCCGTCGCGGTTGGCGTTCCGGAGATCACGCCCGTCGCGGTGTTCAGCGTCAAGCCCGGCGGCAGGCTGGCGTTGCCGCCGGTCACCGCCCAAGTGTAGGCACCAGCTCCGCCGCTCGCCGCGAGCGTTGTGCTGTAAGTATTGCCGAGCACGCCCGTGGGCAGGCTGGCCGTGGTCGTGGTGACGGTTAGCTGCGGTGCGGTGATGACAATGCTCAGACTCTGCGTCGCCGTCTTCGAAGGCGATTCGGAATCGGTCACGGTGACCGTGAAGCTGATTGTGCCCACAGCCGGACCGGTAGGTTTGCCAGTGATGGCGCCGGTGCTCGGGGTCAAACTCAGCCCGGCGGGCAGGCTGCCGGTTGTAATCGACCAACTGTAGGGCGAGGTGCCGCCCGCGGCCTGCAGCGTTGTACCAGTGGCGTAGGCCGTGCCGACCACGCCCGCTGGCAGCGAAGTGGTCGTCACCGATAATGCTGGATTCACTGTGATACTTAGGGTGGCGCTCGTGGCTGTCTTGGGCGTCGCTTCCGAGTCGGTCACGGTTACGGTGAAGTTCGTGGTTCCAGCCGTGGTCGGCGTGCCGGAGATCACTCCCGTGGAGGGGTTCAAAGTCAGCCCGGACGGCAGGTTGGTGTTGCCGCCGACGACGGACCAGTTGATGTAAGGCTGGATGCCGCCGGTGGCCAGCAAGGTCACACCCGGATAAACAGAATTGGCGACACCTGTCGTCAGCGCACCGGACGTGCTAACGGTCAGCGGTGCTACCGTGATCGCGATGCTCAGGCCGGCGGTCGCCGTCTGCGCTGTAGGTGTCTCGGAGTCGGTCACAACCACTGTGAAATTGGTGGGGCCGACAAAATTTCCGCTCGGCGTACCGCCGATCACACCCGTGGGGCTCAAGGTCAAACCGGCGGGAAGGCTGCTGCCCGATGCCAACTTCCAGGTGTCGGCCCCCACTCCGCCTTTCGCTTGCAGCGTTTGGCTGCTGTATACGTTGTTCATGGTTCCGCCGGGGAGCGATGACGTCGTAACGCTCAACAGCGGCGCGCTAACCGCGATGCTCAGACTGGCGGGGGCGGTGGCGTTGGTCGGGGTCTCCACGTCGGTCACGGTCACGGTGAAGCCGATGGGGCCGGTGACAAGTCCGGTTGGTGTGCCCGAGATCACGCCCGCGCTGCTCAAGGTCAAACCGGCAGGCAAAGTTCCCGGCGGAACGCTCCACGTGTAGGGCTGAACTCCACCGGTCGCGGTTAGCTGCGTCTGGGGGTATGCCGTGCCCATCACTGCCGCCGGCAAGGTCGTAGTCGTGACGGTCAACGCCGGAGGTGGGTTGATGGTAAGGGTAATCGCTTGGGAGGAGGTCATGCCGGTGGCATCGGTGACCGTGAAGGTGTAGGAG
Organism: Terriglobales bacterium; assembly: GCA_049512675.1. Classification (GTDB taxonomy): domain Bacteria; phylum Acidobacteriota; class Terriglobia; order Terriglobales; family Acidobacteriaceae; genus Acidiflorens. The sequence continues at coordinate 3,234 of JBEKWX010000043.1, forward strand.
CCGCTGCCTCCGCCGGTCGGCGTGCCGCTGATTACTCCCGTGCTGCTGTTCAAACTTAATCCCGCGGGTAGCGTCGAAGAACCTACTACGGCTGGGCGAACCCGCGCTCTTTTCTCAGCTGGCGGCGTCTGGGTGACGCTCCATGTGTACGGACTGCTTCCGCCGGTCTCAACCAGCGTGGCGTTGTAGGCGGTCCCCGCCGTTGCAGCAGCCAAAGAAGTTGTCGTGATGCTGGGCAGAGGGTTGACGTTGAGCGTCAAGGTGGACAATTTCGTGGTATCGGTGACTGAGGTCGCGGTAACCGTTGCCGTGAACGCGCTGGTCACCGAGGCAGGAGCATTGTAAGTGGCCGCGGTGGTGGAGGTGTTAGTCAGCGTGCCCTGCGAACCGTTAGTACCCGAAACGGTCCACGTCACGCCGGCATTTTTCGAATCGTTCGCAACCGCGGCGGTGATGGCAACCGTTTGCGCTTGATCGACGCTCTTTGTGCCGCTGGGTGTTAACTTAACCCCGATGGCCGGTGGCGCCGAAGAAGAGCCGCTGCCGCAACCCGACAAACCCAGAGTAAGAAGAGCGATCAATCCCGAGAGTAACAGCGCCACCGTTGCACGTTTCACAATTCCCCCTGACACACGAGAGTTAGGATTTCTCCCGATCTCGTCATGGGGGCATCATGCTTTACGAAAGTTATGACTACAAGTTACTGAAGTACTCCCATTTTGGAGCATCCTTATTTGGGATTGTTATTTTGCATTTTGTGTGCATTGCCGAATGTTGCTGGCCACTTATCGTGCGTCGTGCTTCCTACCAACGAAATCCTGCATAACTGCCTCGCGCAGCATGTCCGGCGGCAGTAAGCCCTGTGCGAGGATGAAGTCGTGGAAGCGTTTCTGGTCGAAGTTTGCTCCCATTGCCTGCTCGACGTCCTTACGAAGCGCGGTCAGCCTGGTAAACCCGTAGAAGTAGCTGTTGGCTTGGCCGGGGCCGCGATATGTGTATCGCTCGACTTCTTCCTCGGCGAACGCCGGCGATTGCACAACGTCCTGCTCCAGCACGCGCTTCGCCTCTTCAGGAGTGATCTTGCCTGCCTGAAGTTCGGGATCGAGAAATGCGCGAGCCGCGCGCAACAGCCGATAGTCCAGCGAAATCAGCTGTCCTTCCAGAGGCATGTAGGGCAGGATGAGATACTCGGAGTACAGGCCCCATCCTTCAGTGTTTGTGCTGTTGTGAGCGTAGCGAACGCGCGCCAGGGATACTCCATGCTCGAGCATCGAATCGTATTGCAACTCGTGCCCAGGCCGCGCCTCATGCGCAGTAATCGTCCAGGCTGCCGCATCGAAGGTGAAGTCGTCATACTTCTGCGCAGACTTCTGTCCTGGACCGGCGGGGATATTCAAGGGCAGTACGAACTCACCCTTTTGTCCGGTGTTGTGCAGAAAGGGCGGCGGCACCATATGGGGCGCCGGTTGCTGCGCAGTTTCCGCCGCCGTGGCAATGCGGATGCGTGCCGGGCGGTCGGGTAAGCTGACGATATTCTGTTTGCGGATAATGTCTTCGATCTGCTTCAGGCGGTCCTGGTATAAAGGCAGGATCGCGTCGCCTACCAGTTGCTCCTTTTTCAATTCGCGGACCACTTCCCGATAATCGCTCGAAGGCAGCTTGCGTTGCTTGGCGATCTGCGCCGCAATTGGCTTCATCTGCGCCTGGATCTCGTCGAAACCTTTGTGGGCCATGGCGGCTATCTGGTCCGGTGGGATGTCGACCCCGTAGTCTTCCAGCATCAGCGCGTACTCTTCGGGCGGAAGACGAAAATCGTTCCGCGCCTTGGGCAATACCTCGGCCCTTAGCCAGGCGTCGTAGTCGGTTAGTTGCCTCTTCAATTTCGCTAAGGGCTCCTCCCATCCGCTCAGCTTGTACTGTTTCAGCAGCGCCGTGATGCCATCCAGATAATTGGAATTGCGTGCCAGTTCGGTTTCCATTTCTCTTCTGGAGGGATAGATGACGGCCGGCTTTGACATCTGCATGGTCAAACGCTCTTCAAGGATTTGGGTGAGCGGCCTGAGACCTGGTTCCAGACCAGCGTACTTGCGGATGCGCACCACCGCGGCGGGACGTCGATCTGCCGGTGTCTGTTCGTCAAGCAGCACGCGGACGCCGCTGAATGTCATACTGCTGGCGTTGAGAAAAGGTACTTCGTGCGCCCGCTGAAAATCTTGCAGCCTGAACTGCAACTCCATCTTGCGGATGACGATCTCAATGTCCTGCGCCACTTTCTTCTGCTTCTGTTGGGGCAGCGCAGCCTTCAACTTGGCCACAACTTCCTCGTTCTCCTTGCGTTCCTGGTCTTCGTCGGCCAGGGTGGGCTGCGGAATCAACTCATCGTATTCGCTCAGCCCCTGGCGCGATCCGGACACCGGATCGTGTTTCATCTCGACCTGCAGCAACAGATTTGTGAACTCGTTGCTGACCGCAGTCCAGCTGGGATTGGGCAAATCTTGCTGGGCCAGGGCAGGCTGAACCGCGCCGACTAAGACACACACGATGATGAGCAAAAACCAGGGGATACGCATTCGCCTCACTCCTTCAAAATCATTAGTAGCTGCGCAGATGAGATGTGATGAGCGTACAGCAACTTAGGTTTCATTGCATGGGGAGAGCCATAGCCACACTTTCGAAACCAGATCGCGCTCCGCCCGGCGCGCGGGCTGATCCTTTCGGCCCCAGCGCTCGAAAGTGTAACTTTCGCGGCGGATGAGAATCCAATTGGCGGTGAGGTGCTGCATGAGGGTTGACGCTAAGAATTCTGCAGTGGTTGGCAAGATCGCGGTTCTGGTCGCGGTCCTTATTCTTGCCGCTACTGTGACCTGGAACCGGGCCAACGCCACCGGAGGTGGCATTGCTCTTCCCGATCCGACTGTTGATATCACTCTGGCCGCGAAATCAGGCGAGCAAACCGCGGTGGTCGCCGGCGGTTGCTTTTGGGGAATCCAAGCTGTTTTCCAGCATGTCAAGGGCGTCAGAAACGCGACCTCGGGGTATTCCGGGGGATCGGTTGCCGCACCCGGATACGAAGAGGTGAGCACCGGAACGACGGGTCACGCTGAGTCGGTGAAGATTACCTTCGACCCGTCGCAGATTTCGTACGGCCAACTGCTCAAAGTGTTCTTCTCCGTGGCTCACGACCCCACACAACTCAATCGTCAGGGGCCGGACACTGGCAGCCAGTATCGCTCGGTGATTTTCTACGCCAATGAAGAACAAAAGCACATCGCGGAGGCCTACATCTCGCAACTTGAACAGGCAAAGTTGTTTCATGGGCCGATCGTGACGCAGGTGGTTCCGCTGAAAGCGTTCTACGCAGCTGAAGCGTATCACCAGAATTACGCTACGCTTCATCCTGACAACCCATACATCGCGATCAACGATGCGCCCAAGGTGGAGCATCTCCGCCAGCAACTTCCAGGCCTCTATAAGAAGTAGCTGGACAGAAGACAAACACCATGCTGATCTACTTGTTAGCTTTCGTTGGCGGCGTGCTTACGATTTTGAGTCCGTGCATTCTGCCGGTACTCCCATTCGTGTTTGCGCGCGCCGACCAACCCTTTCGCCGCTCCGGGTTGCCGCTCCTCACGGGCATGGCGCTGACATTTTCGGTTGTAGCAATCGCCGCCGCATTCGGCGGACACTGGGTAGTGCGCCTGAACCAAGGCGGACGCTATGTGGCGATGATCGTGTTCCTTGTCCTGGGAGTCAGCCTGCTGTTTCCATCGCTTGCCGAAGCATTGACTCGACCGCTGGTACGCGCGGGCGGCCGGCTGCAGGGCACTCCTTCGGCGGAGCACAGCATCGGCAAATCATTTGTGTTGGGAATTTCCACCGGCTTACTTTGGGCTCCCTGCGCGGGCCCTATCCTGGGTCTGATCCTGACCGGTGCGGCGATTCAGGGCCCAAGCGCCCGTTCATCTTTCCTGTTGCTGTCTTTTGCATTGGGCGCCGCGGCTTCTCTCGCAATTGCGCTTCTTGCAGGCAACAAGGTTTTTTCCGCCCTAAAACGTTCTTCGTCGTTTGAGATCTGGATACGCCGTGGCCTCGGTATTGCGGTCATCCTGGGAGTGGCAGCCATTGCGCTCGGGTGGGACACGAACCTGCTTACAAAGTTCTCGTTCGTGAACACCTCCAAGGCTGAAGCGCATTTGATCAAGGCACTCGGCCCAGGGAAATCCGTAGTTCTTCCGGCGAGTGCAGCCGAGTCTAACCCCGTTCTTGCCGATGAAGGACCAATGCCGGATCTGAACGGAGCGATTGCCTGGCTTAACTCACCTCCGCTGACCCGCGATTCTTTGCGCGGTAAAGTTGTGCTTATCGATTTCTGGACATACTCCTGCATCAACTGCTTACGCGCGTTGCCATACGTGGAAGGGTGGGCGGAGAAATATAAGCATGCTGGTCTGGTCGTCATCGGAGTGCACACACCGGAGTTCGCCTTCGAGAAAGAGCTCGCCAACGTAGAAAAGGCCGTTCGCGATTTAAAGATCACCTATCCCGTGGCCATCGACAGCGACTACAAGATTTGGCAAGCCTTCAACAATGAATACTGGCCGGCACACTACTTCATCGACGGCAAGGGGCGCATTCGATATCACCACTTCGGCGAGGGCCAGTACGACGAGTCCGAGCGAGTGATTCAGCAACTTCTTAAGGAGAACGGTGCACGAACACTTTCAGCGGGCGTAATCAACGTCTCTGCAAAAGGCGTGGAAGCGGCTCCAGATGACGGGAGCGTTCGTTCACCAGAAACCTACATCGGATACCACCGCGCCGAGCACTTTGCTTCCACTGCGCAGATAGCGCCGGATTCCCGCAAGGCCTATAGTCTGCTCCCCAGACTTTCTCTCAATCAGTGGGGGTTGGCCGGGACTTGGAGAGTGGGCCCGGAAAGTGCTGTGCTGGAGACGGCTCCCGGAAAAATCGCGTTTCGGTTTCATGCGCGCGACCTCCACCTGGTGCTGGGACCGGCCAAGGACGGCAAGCCTGTTCGTTTCAAAATTACGCTTGACGGCACGCCACCCGGCGAGGACCACGGCAGCGACGCCGACGTGAACGGTGCCGGCACTGTTCAGGAACACCGCCTGTATCAGCTCATCCGGCAAAAGGGGACGGTGGAAGACAGAACGTTCGAAATTGAGTTCCTCGATCCAGGCGTGCAGGCGTTTGCCTTCACGTTTGGGTAATGTGGAGATCGGAGAGATACATGAACCGCAGAAACTTCCTTGCGAATTCCGTAGTCGCCGGAGCAAGCCTGATTACCTGGCTCAGAGGCGCGAGTTTGGGTGTTGCGAAGTCCAACGAATCGGATGATAAAGATACCGTAACGGTGATCCAATTCAGCGACTCCGGCCAAAACCTGGGTCCGGCTCGCGTCAAGAAGGTTCGAAAGACGGACGCCGAGTGGAAGCAGCAACTGACGCCGTTGCAATTTGAGGTTACGCGCAAGCAAGGGACGGAAAGACCGTTTACCGGCGATACCTACAACCTGCACGACAAAGGGCTCTATCGGTGCGTCTGCTGCGACAACGCATTATTCAGTTCTGACACGAAGTTTGAATCGGGAACGGGCTGGCCGAGTTTCTGGGCTCCCATCGCGAAAGAAAATGTCCGGAAGGCAGCTGACATGAGCCTAGGCATGAGCCGGGATGAAATCTCTTGCACCGAATGCGAGGCGCACCTGGGTCATGTTTTCGATGACGGTCCCAAACCTACCTACCTGCGGTATTGCATGAACTCTGCCGCGTTGAAGTTTGTGAAGCATGGTTAGTTGCCTTTGAAACCTGCCCATCGTTAGAAGATCTGTCAGCTCCCGCGCACGATGACTAGAAGCGCCCCGGCTGAGCCTCCGCCACTTCGCCAGCGTCGGGGACGATGAAGGCATCCACGCGCAGGCCGTCGGGCAGTTGCATACCGGGATCGAGTTCGACCAGCGTCTCGAGAATCTTCGTATCCACTCTCTCCGTCGGTTCGTCGGTGCGGACGTTCTTTGGGCCGAGTTGCTGGCCCACGCGGACCACGCGTCCCCAGAACTTCTGTCTTCCGAAAGCGTCGGCCGTGACGTAGGCTTTTTGCCCGATCCGCACTTTGCTGACATCGGTTTCGTCGACATCCACGCGCACGCGCAAGGTTTTCCGGTCACCGATTGTGAGGATGGGATCGGGAACGGTGGAAGAATTCGAGACACTTTCTCCGCTGCGATGATGCTTGCGCAGCACGCTGCCATCGATGGGCGAGCGGATGAAAGTCTTCTGGTAGCGCGCTTGCGCTTCTTCGAGCTGCGACTTTGCGAGCTGCAAGTCGGCTTCGGCCAGGGAGCGGTCTTCCTCGCGGGCGTGATCGTCGACCAGAGAGTGTTGCTCGACGGCGGCCTGATACTTTGCCTTGGCGACATCGGCTTCGCGCGCGTAACGATCCAGCTCTTCCCGCGAAACCACGCCCGCGGCGAAAAGTTGCTGGCGGCGGCGCCATTCCGATTGCGCGTTTTCCATCACCGCTCGAGCCTCGTCCACCGAGGACCACGCTTCATCGCGCTCCTGGTGGCGAGCCCCGTTGATCACCTTGCGCAGGGCCGCTTCTTTGGCCACAACACTGGCCCTTGCCGAGTCGACCTGTGCCCGGTAGTCGGCGTTCTCCAGTTCGGCGAGAACTTGACCGCGACGAATCGCGTCTCCTTCCTCGACAAAAATAGATTTCAGCCGGCCGCTCAGCTCGGAGCCGATCTTGATGTCTTCCGAGTACGGCTCTACGCGTCCGGGACCGGCGATCAGAGCTGGACTGTGGATGGCCGGCGCCGCCGCTGCCGTGGCATTTTCCCGCCCGCGCCGGGATACGAACACCAGTGACAAAGCCAGCAGGAAGGCAGCCAAGCCGATGAGGACCGCCGTTCTGTTCTTTATTCTTACGAAGCTCCCACGAAAAATGTTTTCGGTCATGACAGCGACTCCATAGATTCGGTTGCGATCTCGTTCAAGCCAGGTTGCAAGAAATTGTGCGCAAGTATTCCGGCCGGAACCGGCTCCATTTGCGATGAGTCCGTGCCAACGATGGCTCCGTCTTCGATTCTTACGATGCGGTCGGCGAAACTGAGCACGCGTGAATCGTGCGTGACGATCACCACCGCGCGGCCGCGCTTATGCGCCAGTTCGCTCATCATCTCCATCACGTTCTTGCCCGTGTGAGAGTCGAGGGCTGCGGTTGGTTCATCGGCCAGAATGATTCCGGGATCTCCCGCGAGCGCACGGGCAATCGCGACGCGCTGCTTCTCTCCTCCACTCAAGTCGGAGGGAAAGCTGTGGTGCTTGCCGCCCAGGCCAACCTGATCCAGCAATTCTGCCGCCCGCTTTTTTGCCAATTTCGCGGCCACTCCTTTCAGGTCGAGCATCAACTCCACATTCTCGCTGGCGGTCAAAGTGGGGAACAGATTGAATCCCTGAAAGATGAAGCCGACGTGCTCGAGACGGATGGCAGGCAACTGCTTTTCCGTCAACTGAGTAATTTCCTTTCCCGCAATCTGCACGCTTCCGGAACTCGCGGTGAGGATACACCCCATGATTGACAACAGCGTGGTCTTGCCGCTTCCCGACGGCCCCATCAGCATGAGCAATTCTCCGGGGTGAACATCGATGTCGACTCCGCGCAGGGCCACGGTTACCGTGTTGCCCTCGGCGTAGGTCTTTGTGAGCTGGCGAACTGCGATTGCAGAGTGCATCTTGCCTTTCTCTTGCTTCCTGTATCTCTAAAACTCCAGTTATCCCTTGAACACCATGGCCGGATCGATGTGCGTCACTTTATTAATCGAAACCAGCGCCGCTCCAATGCACATCGCCAGCGTCAGGAAAAACATTCCCACGGCCATGGGCATGGGCATCAGGATGGCGGCGCCACCTGCCTGACTGCCACGCACCACAAACACGCTGACAATCATCCCCAGGACGTAGCCAATGACCGCGCTGATGGCGGCTTGCTTCATGATGACTTTGTAGACGTAGCTGTTGGGTGCGCCCATCGCCTTCAATGTTCCAAACTCGCGCACGTGATCCATGGTGGTGGCATAGATCGTCTGTGCAACCACGACGAATCCGACCACCAGGCCCAGCACAGCGGCGATCAGCACGGCCACCCCCGCGCCGGTCGTGAACATCCAATAGAAGCGCGTCATATGGCTGAATTCAGCGGTCGTAAAGACCTCGACATCCTTGACGCGATCGAGGAGCTCCCGCCGCACTTGCTCCAGATTCGCTCCCGGCGCTAGTTTGACCAGGATGAAGTGGGTCTGGTCCTCACGCAATCCGGTATAGCTCTGAGCGTTCTTGAAGGTCGTGAAAACATAAGGAGAAGTGGTGAACGAGCGGATTCCGCGCGTGAAGCCCACCACCCGAGCACGGTGGCCCCGGATCTCAAAGACCTCGCCGATCCGCGTGACTCCGAGCTTCTTCTTGTACAGTTCGTCCAGGATGATCGCGTCCGGCGACTTCAAGTCTTCCACTCTTCCCGCAACCAGGTTCCAGGGCTGTTCCATCGCGTCGTCAACATTGAGCCCGACAATCTGTACCGATTCTTCGGCGCCGTCGTGCCGCTTCCACTGCGCCCAGTGGGCGACAACTTTTTGCGCGTCGGCGACGCCGGGTACGGCTCGTACCTGGTTCAGCTTGCGCTCGCTGAAAGCGACTCCCTGTTCCACGTAAGGCACGTTCTTTGAGGTAATCCACAAATCGGCGCCCGAGTGATCGATCAGGCCTGATGTGGTCACTGTGAACCCGACAAACAATCCCAGCTCCACCACAATCAGCACCACTGCGAACACGATTCCCGTGAGCGTGACCGCGAGCCGGACTTTGTCGTGAAACAGGTTTCGTTGGGCCAGCGGAGGCATGATCACTTCTCCTCGCTCGGATGTACCAGGCTCGGAGGTACCAGGCCCGGACGCACCAGCCCACGCAGAGCCACATCGAGCATCAGCTGGGCTCGCTGCTGCAGCGGACGCCATTCGACCCAAGGATCAGTGCCTTTGGCAATGTGCAGCGCAATCACGCCATGTACTGCTGCCCACAGCGTCTGAGAAACCATTTCCGCATCCTGGAGCTCCTTGCGCAAACGACCCGCATCGATGGCCTGTTGCACTGCCCACTTCAAGAAGGCGTAAGCATCCACCTCGGGGTTGCCCCTGATCTCGCAGTCTTCCTCGTCCGGCTCGTGCGGCGGATGCGGCGTCATGAACATGAACTGGTAGTGGTTGGGATAGCGCATGCCAAACTCGACGTAGGTGCTTCCGATCTGCTTGAGGCGCTCAATGGGATCGGACGACATTGCCGAACTTTGAAAGACCTCCGACAAGCGGGCATAGTCCTGCTGACACAGCTCGTGGAACAGCTCCTGCTTGTCGGCGAAGTAGACGTAGATGGCGGTGGGCGAGTACTCGATCTTCTCCGCCACCCGGCGCATGGAGACACCCGCGTAGCCCTCGGTGACGAACAATTCACGGGCCGCGTCGAGGATCTTGTCGCGGGTCTCCGACTTCTCCCGAGCGCGTCTTTCCTTGACGCCCATAAACGCCGGTCTCCTAGTTAATAGTGTTAAGTTAACAACGTTAAGTTACTGCACTGCGATCTGGTCGTCAAGAGGAGAATTGCGGGCAATCTTACAGCGCCAGCAGCGCCCGCACGTCCTGCCTTTCGGCCATTGCGGCCATCGTACCTTCCAGGCGCAGCTCGCCGCTCTCGAGCACGTACACGCGGTCGGCGAGCGGGGTGATGAAGCGCAGGTTCTGCTCCGCCAGCAGCACGGCGGTGCCGCTGGACTTCAATTCCTTGATCAGATCGCTCACCAGGCGCACGAAATGCGGCGCCAAGCCTTCGGTGGGTTCGTCAAGCAGCAGCACCTCGGGATTGCCCATCATGGTGCGGGCGATGGTGAGCATCTGTTGCTCGCCGCCGGAAAGGAATCCGCCGCGTCGCCGCTCGATCTCTTTCAACCAGGGCATGAGCTGGTAAATGCGATCGATGGTCCAACCGGAAACCTTCTTCGTCCCGCGCTTCATCCCCACCTCCAGGTTCTCGCGCACAGTGAGTTCGGGAAAGATGCGGCGGTCGTCGGGTACGTAGCCCATGCCCAGCATTGCGCGCCGATGTGCCGCCAACCGCGTAACCTCGCGTCCGCGATACAGCACTCGCCCGGAAAACACGTGCACCATCCCGAGCGCGGCCTTGAGTGTGGTAGTCTTGCCGGCGCCGTTGCGCCCGAGGAGCGCCACTGCTTCGCCCTCATCCACGGTGAGGCTCACGTCGCGCACCACGCGGAGCGGTCCGTAGCCAGCAACCAGTTGCTCCAGCGCCAGCACGCTCATGCTTCCCGTCCCAGGAAGGCTTCCTGCACCTGAGGGTGGCTGCGGATCTCTTCGGGTGTGCCCTCGGCCAGCACCGAGCCGCGGTGCAGCACCATGATGCGCCCCGCCAGTTGCAGGACGGCGTCGGTGTCGTGCTCGGTGAAGAGCAGCGTGGTGCCGAGCGACCGCAGCAACTCGCGGATGAAGCCGACCATCTGCGCCCGTTCGGTGCGCGAGAGCCCGGCCAGCGGCTCGTCCAGCAGCAACAGCCGCGGCTTGCTGGCCAGTGCGAGGGCAATGTCCACACGCTTCAGGTCTCCCTGGGACAGGGAGGCGGCGACCTGACGCTTCAGGTCATTGAGCCCGACCCAGGAGATGATCTCTTCGGCGCGCCTGGCGGCGTCGCCGTACGAGAGCAACGAGCGGGCGAAATCGCGGGTCTTCCTATCCAGTGCCAGCACCGCCAGGGTGACGTTTTCGAGCACGGTCATGCTGGGGAAAGGGATGGCGCGCTGGAACGAGATCCCGATGCCGTGATGAATGATGCGATGCGTGGGCGTGTGCGAGATGTCCTGTTCGGCGAACATCACGCGCCCCGCGTCCAGCGTGTAGCGGCCGGTGATGAGGTTGAAGAGCGTGGTCTTTCCCGCGCCGTTCGGACCGATGAGCGCGTACAAGCTGCCCTCTTCCACCGCGAGGCTGACGTCGTTGAGCGCGCGGAAGCCCTCGAAGGATTTCGACACGCGGTGAACTTCAAGCAGCGGCACGGGGAGCCTCCTGGCGTTGGCGGCGCTGGAACAGGCTGACTACGCCGCTGGGGAAGAACAGCACCATGGCGAGCAGCACTATGCCCAGCGCCAGCGGCCAGTACTGGGTGTGCGAGCGCACCACCGCCTCCAGCACCACCAGCACCACGGCGCCGATGGCCGGGCCGAAGAACTGCGCGCTGCCGCCCAGAATCACGGCGATCATCACCTCGGCCGATGTCGTCCAGTAGAACAAGTCGGGAAAGACCGAGTGCTGCCATGCCACGTGCAGGAATCCGGCCAGTCCGGAGAGCGTGCCGGAGAGCACGAAGGCGGCGACCATGTATTGGAAGGCGCTGATGCCGATGGCTTGGGCGCGCGCCGGGTTGTCGCGCACCGCGCGCAGCGTGTATCCGGCGGGCGAGCGCCGCACCATGTGGATGACCGCGCACACGACCGCCAGCGCCATCAGGCTCGCGTAGTAGAGCCCCTTCGGATTCCCCAGCAGCCCCGGCGGCCGCAGGCCGGTGATGCCGTTATCGCCGCCGGTGAAGCCGTACCATTTGTGCGCCAGCGCCCACAGCATCTGCGCGAACGCGAGGGTCAGCATGGTGAAGTAGATCTTGGTG
>JBEKWX010000044.1:0-14924 GCA_049512675.1 Terriglobales bacterium
CCAGCGCCGGTGAAGCCGGGAATAGGGATTGTTGGGACGCTGCCAAGGGGCGCGCCGCCGGGCACACCGGCACCGCCAGCGCTCGCTCCCTGGGCGGCGGCGATTAGCTGCAGAAGTTTCTGCGGGTCATTCAGCCACTGCTTGGCCTCGGGGCCGAGCGCTTGGACGGCGAGTTGTGCCGCCATGGAATATTCACCGGTTACAGGGTCGGCGGCCACGAACTTCACTTCGTTGATACGGATGGAGGAATTCTTGTTATCGCCGAGGGTTTCCTTGAGCTGCTTGGCGAAGTCCTGTGCTTTGGATCCGCCCATGGCGAAAGCACGGACCAGCCGGGTAAAGTCCTCGAGCGTGACCTTGTTCGAAAACAGGATGCTGGAGAGTCCCGCGGCGGTCAGCAACTGTGCGAAACTGCGCTCCGCCTGTCCGGCTTCGAGCGGGATACCGTCGAGAAGAAGTTTGTTGTCGGAGACGCCGAGCAGAAAACCAGTGTCACCGCTTTTGGGCAGTGCCTGTTGGAGTTCGCTCCAGGCAGTCTCGAACTGGCCCTCGGTGCGCTTGTGGGTCACTCCGTAGAGCCGCGTGTACTTAATCAAAATATTAAGGCTGTGGAGGAAAGACCGAGCGGACGCACTGCGACCGGCATCGGTTTGGGCGGCATTAACGATAACAGCCTCCTTCAGAACTGGAGTCGTCGCAACCAAGACTAAGCGGGAACGTGACTTAATGCACGATTACGGAGGTAATTGCAGCACGGAGGGTCGGACATTGAAGCCTGTACAGAGGGACACGTCCTTTCGGGTGCGGCGCGCTACACTAGTGGCGCGGGCGCGTGATTGCTACGTCGATCCAAGCTTGTTGTCGACGAGCCGGGCGTCCCCACGCGGCAGGAACCCTTCGACTTCGCTCATGGCAGGCGGGCGAGACGCGTGTTGACGGGAAAGTCTGATGAAGATCGGCGTGCTTTTTTTTGGAGTATTGAAGGATGTCGTAGGACGATCGGCGGAGACGGTTGATCTGCCGGAAGGGGCGCGTGCGCGGGAAGTGCTTTCCTATTATGCCCGAGAGGCTCCGCGGTTTGAAGAGATGGCGTCATCGCTTGCGATTTCGGTGAATCAGGAATATTCAGAAGCGGACCGGGTGCTGCGAGAGGGCGATGAAGTCGGGCTGTTGCCACCGGTGAGCGGCGGCTCGGCGGAAGACGCCGAAGTGCCTGGCGAAGTCCGGATTGTCCGCGAGCGGATTGATACGGAGGCTGTGGTTGGGCGGCTGAAGCGGCCGGAGGATGGCGCGGCGGTGCTTTTCGACGGCGTGGTGCGGGACAACACGCGCGGGCGGCGCACGCTCTATCTGGACTATGAAGCCTATGAAGAGATGGCGCTGAAGCAGATGGAATCTCTGGCGGCAGAGGCGCGGGCGCGTTTTGGGGTGCGAGCCGCGTCGATCGTCCATCGGCTGGGGCGGCTGGAGATTGGCGAGACGAGCGTGCTGATCGTGGTGGCCGCCGCACATCGGGACGCGGCCTTTGACGCCTGCCGGTGGATCATTGACACGCTCAAGAAGACGGTTCCGATCTGGAAAAAAGAATACTTTGAAGATGGCGCAGTGTGGGCTGCCGGTGAGCCCTTCCCGAATAAATTCGACGGCCGGGAGACCCAGCGGTAGAGCAGCTTGCATCCAAATGATTGACTCTCAAATGCAGCGCATCCGACTGGTCCTATTCGTCCTCCTCTCGTTCGTCCTCCTCTCGTTCGTCCTCCTCTCGATCGTTTATGCCACTCCGGCATTACTGGCGCAGGAGCCCGAAACCACGATCAAGGTCGACGTGAAGCTGGTCAACGTGTTCGTGACGGTGACGGACTCACGCGGGGCTCCGGTGGCCAACCTGCAGAAAGAGAATTTTGTACTGAAGGAGGATGGCAAAGAGCAGAAGATCGCGATCTTCGGCCGGGAATCGGCGCTGCCGCTATCGATTGTGCTGGCCGTGGATACGAGCCTGAGCACAAGAAAAGATCTGCCGCTCGAGCTGACCTCGGCGCGCAAGTTTGTGCACGCGATTGTACGGCCGCAGGACGGACTGTCCTTGTACAAGTTCAGCGAGGAAGTCAGCGAGTTGGTGCCGTTCACATCCGATTTGAAAAAGATCGACGCCGGAATCGACCGGGTGCGCAATGGCTCGGCGACGGCGCTTTACGACGCGATTTTTCTGGGCTCGCGGGCGCTGAGCCGCCGCCAGGGAAGAAAAGTGCTGGTCGTGATCACCGACGGCGGAGACACGATGAGCCAGATGAACTACAAAGAAGCGCTGCGCGCGGCCCAGGAGGCGGAGGCGATTATTTACAGCATCATCATCGTGCCCATCGAAGCGGATGCAGGACGGGATACCGGCGGCGAGCACGCCCTGATTCAGATTTCAACGGACACCGGCGGGAAGTATTATTACGCCACCTCGCTGCCGCAACTGGACGACGCCTTCCGCCAGATCAGCGACGAACTGCGGACGCAGTATCTGCTGGCCTATTATCCGTCGCAACGCTACTCGAACTCGGAATTCCGCCAACTGCGGGTGGACCTGGCGAACCCGCCAGCCGGCGGTCCTTATCAGTCGCACTATCGCGCCGGATACTACACGCGGAAGGGGACGTTTTAAGCAACCGTCCTCGCAGATATGAAATCCTGAAGTTCACGACTACCAAAAATCATATTTATCGCGAATTTGGGACCCCGACTGATCCGCGTTCGCGCCACTAAGTCACGTCTATACAATACGATACATAACAATGTGCCGGTAGCGCTGTCTTGGACCGTTAGTTGCATCTCGTACTTCGAATCGCGAAAGGAAATAACCGATGAAAATTAGACAGGTGTCGCTGTTTTCATTCTTCCTCGTGCTGGCCACATGCCTGCTGACCAGTACCTTGGCATTCGCCCAGTCGTTTACCACTGGCGAGATTAGCGGTACCGTAACCGACCCAACGGGCGCCGTTGTGGCCAACGCGAAGGTTACGCTAAAGAGCGTGGAGAAGGGCAATACCCAAACTACCACTTCCAACGCGCAGGGTGCGTACCATTTCCCGTTGCTGGCACCCGGCACTTACGAAGTTTCGGCGACGGCTGCCGGCTTCAAGACTGCGAGTGAGTCGGAGGTTGTGGGGGTGGGGGCTATCGCCCTCATTAATTTCAAGCTCGAATTGGGAGCAACGGGAACGGTCGTGGAAGTGACGGCAGAAGCCTCGCTTCTGCAGACGGACACCTCTGAAATTTCCACCACCATGAATGCGCGGTCGGTTGAAATGCTGCCTAACCCGGGCAACGACCTGAGCTTCATTGCCCAGACCGCCCCAGGCTCGACCATGAACACGGGGGGCGGTTACGGAAACTTCTCCAGTTTCGGCATCTCAGCGACCTCAAACCTGTTTACGATGAACGGAATGTATGACAACGATCCGTTCCTGAACCTGAACAACTCCGGTGCCACCAACCTGTTGCTCGGCAACAACGAAGTTCAGGAAGCCACCGTCGTAAGCAACGGTTATTCTGGTGAGTACGGCGGCTTTGCTGGCGCAACCATCAACTACGTCACCAAGTCGGGATCGAATCAGTGGCACGGCAATGCCGCCTATTGGTGGAATGGTCGCACCATGAACGCCAATGACTGGTTCAACAACAACACGACTCCTATAACGCCTCGGTCGTTCGACAATGCGAACCAATATGCGGCGTCGTTTGGCGGCCCCATCGTAAAGAACAAAGCGTTCTTTTTCGCTAACTACGAGGGTCTGCGCGTATTGATCCCGACGAGCACTACGGTTTACTTGCCGGATCCTTCATTCCAGGCAGCTACGCTGGCCAATATCGGCACCGGCGACCCTGGATACGTCCCTGGAGCCACTGCCTTTTTTACAACCTCGTTCAATCTCTTTAACGGAGCTCCTGGTGCCAGCCGAGCGACACCGGTAGCGGGTTCTTGCCTTTCACAAGGCCTTCCAGCGTCGTTCACTTCCTCTTCGGTTTGCATCGATAGTTTCCGTTCCAACATCACTAACCTGACCCACGAGTACCTCCTGGCGGGAAGGTTTGACTTCAACCTGACGAACAACGACAAGTTGTTCATTCGGGCTCAGGAAGACAAAGGCTTGCAGGCCACTATTACCGATCCGATCAACAAACTCTTCAACACCCAGAGCGACCAGCCCGAGTATCAGAGTCAAGCGAGCTGGAGCCACACCTTCGGCCCGAAAGCCGTGAACAACTTCGTCGGCTCGATCACCTACTATAGTGCCATCTTCCAGAACGCGAGCACATCCGCCGCCTTGGCCGCCTACCCGACGACGCTGTATGGGGCGTATACGGGGCTCAGCACACTCGGCGGGTACGACTTCAACTTCCCGCAAGGCAGAAACGTCACCCAGTACCAGTTTGTCGATGACTTTACTTACAGCTTGAACAGCAAGCACACTCTGAAACTGGGATTGAATTTCCACCGCTTCCTGATAGGCGACCACGACATGGACGTATTCAGCAGTGGTTTGGTGATTCCATTTAATCTTGGCGACCTCTATACCGCCGGCGCCGACGGGGCCAACGTTTTCCAACAATCGTTCCCCGTAAAGCTTGCGCAGCCTATCGCCATCTATGGACTGGGTTGGTATGTCCAGGACGAGGTTCGGGCGACTCCCAGCTTGAAGCTGACCTTCACTTTGCGTATGGATCACCCCTCCAACCCGGTTTGCCAGGATGGCTGCTTTGCCCGTTTGGCGGGCTCTGGGGATTGGGCGAGTGCCGATCACAGCGCCACGACCCCCTACAATCAATCCATTGTCACGGGACTCAATCAGGCTGCTCCCGGGTTCACCAGGATTGTCTGGCAGCCTCGCTTTGGTTTCGCGTGGACGCCGCCCGGTTTGAAGAACACGGTGCTGCGCGGTGGTTTCGGCCTGTTCGGTGATACCTTCCCGGGTCAAATCGCCGATCAGATGTCGGAAAACCCGCCCATCGACAATACCTTCGTGGTTACCGGGCTCCTCTCGCAAACACCGGGGATCGGCAATATCTTCGAGCTCGCTCACAATTCGAACGCCGCGTTCGTGGCTGGGTTCAATTCCGGAGGTACGTTAGCGAGCATCCATGCAACCGATCCCGCCTTCGCCCCACCCAATCTTTTCACTGTAGCCAAGGTTCACGTTCCGCTTTACGAGGAGTGGAATTTTCAAATCCAACAGTCGATCAGCCCCCGCACCTCCTTTACCATCAACTACGTGGGCAACCACGGTTACCACGAAAGTGCGGTGGACGCTGGTCTGAACACGTGGTGTCCGAACCAGGCGGTATATGGCAATCCTGCTGTGGCTTTGCCCAGTGGCGCGCCTCAGGGAAATGGCATTTGCGCCGCAGGCACGACGTTTGCCGGCATTCCAAACGCTCAGTTACCTGGGGGCCTGAGCACTCCCTATGCGGGCGGGAGTGTTCCCGGGTCGGCGGTTGCAGGCTGGGATGGACGTTTCGGGACAGTGACTCAGACTCTTACCGCTGCGGTGTCCAACTACAACGGCGTGACCGTTAGCGTGCAGCATGCCTTCTCGCACGGCCTTCAGATGCAAGGAAACTTCTCCTGGAGCCATGCGCTCGACGAAATCTCCAACGGTGGGTTCAACCCGTACAACTACAACACGGCCACGAGCCTGCTTTACCCAACCAACCCCTTCAATCTGCGCGCGATGTATGGCAACGCTGACTACGACACTCGTAAATATCTGAGTCTCAACTATGTCTACGAAGTGCCGTACTGGTCCGCGGCAAAGCTGGCGACAAAAGGCTGGCAGCTCTCTGGCACGCTGTTTGCCCGTAGTGGCCAGCCCTTCACTGTGATCGATGGCGGCACGTCGAGTGCGTTCAGCAGCTTCGGTTACGGTACCAATTTTGGGGACATGTTCGCTAACTACGACGGAGTTGCCCAACCGTCGCAAGGCAAGGGATGCGCTACCGCGAGCCCGCCTTCCGCCACTCCGTGTTTGAACCTGACCGATTTTTCGTCGCCGACTACGGGTTTCAGTACCCAGCGCCGCAACCAGTTCTTCGGGCCGGGGTACTTTGATACCGACTTCACCGTCATGAAGTTCACCAACATCCCGCACTGGGAGCAAGGAAAGCTCGGGCTGGGGGTGCAGTTCTTCAACCTGTTCAACCACCCAAACTTTGACCAGCCGGAGCGCGACATAGCGAACCCATACTTCGGCAGCATCGTCCGCACTGTGAACACGCCGACCAGCATTCTGGGTTCGTTCCTCGGCGGCGACGCTTCAGTGCGCTTGATCCAGTTGACGGCGAAGCTCAACTTCTAAAACAACCATTGCTGGAACCGGCGGTCTCGAAAGAGACCGCCGTTTTTTTGGTTGAGGCGAACGCGGAGTAGGGTGAGTGGGGTGGGTCAGGGTGCGATTTCGTCGCGCAACTCTCTCGAAAGCTCTCTAATTCTCTTCAGCTTGCGGGACAGATCAGCGGGCTTGGCTTGTTGAATGTCCGCGGAAATCGACTGCCCCAACTGTGAAAGTTCGTCCGCCTGGCGTACCAGCTCAGCTCGAGAGTAGCGGGGACGAGCGCTAGGGTCCCGCTCAAGCGCTGTCTGGCGCTCCAGCGTTTGTACCCTCCGGTTAGCGGCAGGGCTAGGCAATTGCTGGGGATCGGCCAGCGAACAGGAGCACACTAAAATCAGACCTGCCATCCAGGCGCACCGGGCATTCATATGCCGCCCTAACTCCGGGAAGAGTTCCCTGTGGGGCAGAATTGTATGCCCGCCCACGCTTAAATGTGAAACTTTATTTTCTGATTCCGGGTAAAATGGTGCCACACACGACCTTCCCCAGGAGGTCCCGCCATGAAGACCTTGATTCTGATGTGCAGCCTTAGCTTCTTGTTGTACGGTGTGTCAGTTGGGCAAAGTTCGCAGGTCCGGCCTTCCTCTACTTCGCTAATAACAAGTCAGAATGGGCGGCAAGGTGCACCTTCTGCTGCCTCACCGGAGCAGGCAGCCAAGCAGGAGCGGATTCGCCGCGAGGCGGAGGAGTTGGCGGCGCTAACGAAATCGATTCCCGCTGATATCGCCGCTGCCAACCAAGGCCTGTTGCCCAAGGACATCGTCGACAAACTCAACCGGATCGAAAAGCTGTCCAAGCAACTGCGCAAGGACTTAGCAGCGCAGTAAAGCGGGTGCCGCATCTGCGCCGCCAGCCGGTTTGGACCTTCCCTG
The DNA here is from genome assembly GCA_049512675.1 of Terriglobales bacterium. GTDB lineage: Bacteria > Acidobacteriota > Terriglobia > Terriglobales > Acidobacteriaceae > Acidiflorens. The sequence goes on from JBEKWX010000044.1 coordinate 7,247, forward strand.
CCGTTCCCAAGAACTCAGGAACTATAGTCCGGCGAAATCCCGGTGGCATTGTCCCTCACATCAATTCAAGCCAAGACCTCTATGTACAGCACCGTATCCACTTCGATAGAATTTGTCCGGGAGGTTTCTCTCATGAAATTCCGAGCGCGTTCCCTCGTAGTGCTTCTTGTCTTGGCGGTGCTTCCGGCCTTTGCAGACGACCAGGAAAAGGCCCAGAAAGAGATCAAGAGGGTTACCGCAATCGCCAGTGACCCTAATACGCGCAGCATTGTGAACACAACAATGTCTGAGATGCTGAACGTCAAGCGACTTGACCTTGTGAAAGAGCGGCAGGACTTGAACCTGAACTACGGCGGCATTTTTCTGGCACTCCAGCTAACCGCAGGCGGCGCCAGGATGGAAGACCTTGCCTCGCAGCTCAAGGGAGGCAAGAGCATCTTCGACATCGCTAACGATCAGCATGCCAATTGGAAGCAAATCAACTCCGAAGCAAAGAAGCTGAACAAGAAAATCGACGACAACCTGGCCAAATGGTTCCAGAATGCCAAGAAACAGACCGAACGCGATCAGGCCGACAACTATGTCGTGCAGCAGGACAGAGTTGCGGCCGATTCCGACTCGAGCAAGGAGGAACTAGCCGAGGCGCAGCATCGCTATCAGCTGGTGCATGATATGGTCGGCTCGCGACTGCCCACAGGGGACGCCAACGTGCAAGCAACCATGCCAGGCGCGCCTCCCAGTGGCTCGAAGCGCTGACCGCAGGCTTCCATCCTAACTGACATCTGTCAGTCAGCGGGTGATCTTGTGTTTGCCTGAATGGTGGCGGGCCTCACGGCTCGTTCTTCCAAGGTTTGCTTTCTGGTACGGAAGGGTTGCGAAAGAACACTCAGGCCGAGGTCCAACGGTCCCCTTTCTCTCCTGCGGTAAAAACGCATACATCGCCCCGTGGAAGTGGGCGCATCTAGTAAACTGTTCTATTCGATTTCAGTAGAAAATCATTGCACTGGAAAAACCAGGATCCTTAGACGCGGAATCGCTTCCAGGTTCTACTTGAGGTTCTGCCCCCAGGAGAGTCACTTTGTTTGATTGGTCTGGATTGCAGGTTCGCCGTTCTCTCCCGATTAGCCTCTTACCCTTGGTTGTGGTCGCGCTCACGCTTACCTTGTGGGCGCAGGAAACGACCGAAGAAAATCCGATAGCCAGCACCATTCAAGGCATGGTGCGGGATGACGCCGGCAACCCCGTGCAAGGGGCTCGGGTTTTCTACCGTTCGCAGGCCACCGAGACCAGGGGAGAGACGCGCACCGGCAACGACGGGACGTATCTTACCGAGGTGTTGCCGCCGGGCCCTTATGTGGTGCGGGCCGAAGGCCGGGACATGACGCCGGCCGAGAGCACTGTGAACGTGGTGTTGGGGGCCGCGGTCACGGCGGATTTCAAGCTGGAATGGATCAATCCGGGGCCGGTGCGGCTGGAGAGCAAGTTCGATGGCGATGTCAGCAACAGGCTCCCGATTGACGGGCGCAACTATCTGCATGCGGGCGAGCTCGAGCCGGGCATCCAGCCGGTGGATGGAGGGATTCTCGATCCGGGCAAGAGCGGGTTCCAATCGCTTTCGATCAACAGCCTACTGGGACGAACCACGCACTACGACATGGATGAAGTCGAGGTGATGGATGAGACCAAGGGCGCGGCCACGATGAACCTCCCGGCGGAGGCGGTTCGGGAAGTGGTCGTCTCGCGGGTCATGCCAGAGGTGTTTCAGTCGCTGAACGCAGCCGGTGCAGTGCGGGTTTCAACGCGCTCGGGTGGAGATGAATGGCACGGCAATCTGTTTGCAGGTCTTCAAGACAAAATTCTCGGCCTGGCGGGCTTTCCGTCAGGCAGTGACTATAGCCGCCAGCAGTATGGATTCGGCGGCGGCGGTGCGGTAATCAAGGACAAGGCATTTCTATTCATCGGCGGGGAGCGCACCAAGCAGGATGGGGTTTTGCCGACGGTGCTCGGCTTCCCAGCTCCTAACCAGATCAGCCTGCGGGACGCCTATTTTCGCGAGAACATGCTGACGGCGCGGCTGGATTATAACCTCAGCGACACCATGAAGTGGTTTGCCAGGTTCAGCTACGACAACGCGAACCAGATCGGGCCGCCGAACAGCCAGTCGAATTTTCGCAATCAGTTGAACGTTCCGGCTGCGGTTTTTGGGCTGGATTGGAACCGGGGAAGGTTCGTGAACAGCGCGCGCTTCGGCTATCAAAAGATGGTGAACGCGATCAATCCGGACCTGATCGACTCGGCTCCGGCGCCTTTCCACATGCAGATTGGATCGTATGCCCTGGGGCCTAGCGTGGCCGGTCCGCGGCAGACGATTCAGCGCGACCTTTTCGGGCGCTACGACAGCAGCACGATTTATAACGTGCACACGATACGGTTCGGGGGAGCGATTCATCGCATCGTGCAGGGAGATTTTTACGCGCCGGGGAATTACGGGCCCTCGGTCACCACTTCGAACGCAATGGACGTGATCAATGCCATCAATAGCGACCCAAGCTTGCCGCCGAATATCCCAGGCGACCCGCGCGGACCTGCGGACAATCCGCTGAACTATCCCGTGGGCACGATCACAATTTTCAACGGCCTCGGAAATTTCAGCGAGAACTCGGCGTTCAACCGGCCGACGGGCGGTCACTTCGACACCCGCCTCGAGGGTTATCTGGGCGACACCTTCAACCTGTTTCCCAACCTGAATATCAGCTTTGGCGTGAATTATGTGTTCGACACCGGGCGCACGGACAGCGACTTGCCGGCGGTCCCATGTTCGGCGATCAACACCGAGATCGTACAGACTCCGCCGTGCACGACGGGTTTGATTCTCGATCAATTCGGTCTGATCCCGTACCCTGTCACGCCGGGTTTGCACCAGTTTCTCGGCCAGAGCGTGAACCGGCCGAACACGAATTTTGCCCCGCAACTCGGTTTGGCGTGGGACCCGGGACACAATGGACAGACGGTGGTGCGGGTGAGCGGTGGCTTGTTCTACGACAATTTTCTGCTGCAGAATGTGTACCAGGATCGCATCAACCGCTTGTCGAACGGGCAATACAACCGCAGCCTGACCCTGTGTCCGGCGGGATCGGTGCTGTTTCCGAACGCGGCGTCGGACGCAGCACAGGGTGTTGTGAGTGAGAGTGATGGTCTCGATATCGCCACCCAGATCTGCGGGCAGCCGATAGGCGCTACCGTGACCGGAACCCAGGGGCCCGTTGTAGTTTCTCAAGCAATCCAGGATCTGCAGAAGCAGTTTATGGCGGCGCAGTCGACAGTGACGGGCGGGCCGAACGTGTACTCGCTGGCCAACAGCGTAGCGGATTTTGGCGGCATGCTGGCGCCCGGTTTCAGGACGCCCCGGGTTATCCACATCAGCGGTGGAATTCAGCATCAGATCGGGGAACGCGGCATGTTCTCCGTCGACTATGTGCGCGAGATGGGCTCCCAGTTTCCGCTGGGGATTGACACCAACCACGTGGGCGACGCCGGCTACATGACGGACGGGCACAATCTGAACCCCTTACTCAATACCTACCAGGCGGAACTGAATGCGATCAATGCGACGTTGGCCGCCAACCCGGCGTCCGTGTCCTGCCCGCAGGCGACGTTCGCGGGCAGCAGTTCACAGGCCGCCGTGACTTGCTACTTGAATGCAGTGACGGGAGCGAGCATCACCGATTTCGCGCGCCAGGGTTTGGATTCGTCGAATGCGTTCTGCGGACCGTTTCCCTGCTCGGTTTTGGGCAAACATCAGGCGTCCTTCGGCGGAATCAATCCGGCGGTGGGCTCGAACATCATGTACTTTCCCAGCGGGCGTTCGCGGTATACAGCTATACAGCTGGCGTACCACGGGGTTAGCGGAGACAACCCGATGAAGCGCGTGCGGCGGCTGGAGGTGGCGCTTTCCTACACGCTCTCCCGCTATCGCAGCGACCTGGCCGAGCCGGACGGCAGCGGAGGAGATTATTCGCTGCTGAACGTGGCGGAAGACTACAACCGGCCGCATCTGGGACATTGGGGAGACTCAGGACTGGACCGAACGCACCAGTTTACCCTCACTCCCACGTGGGATTTGCAGCACGGTCTGCGCCTTTCGGTAATCACGCATCTGGCGTCGCCCCTTCCGCTAAGCGCGTATGTTCCGCAGCAGGACGGGGGAGGAGTGGCGGGGGAAATCTTCCGCAGCGACCTTTCCGGCGACGGCACCGTGGGCGATCTTTTGCCGAACACGAATATTGGAAGCACGGGAAAATACTCCAACGGCGCTTTGGCCCAGGTAATCAAGCGTTACAACCAAATATACGCCGGGAATTTGACTCCGGCGGGTCAGGCGCTGGTGACTGCCGGTCTGTTCAGCCCGCCCCAACTGCTTGCGCTGGGCGCGTATGCGCCTCTGATTCAAGAGTTGCCCTCGCATGCGGCAACAGCGACTTGGCTGAAGACGATCGATCTGCATTTGAGCCGGCCGTTCCAGGTTGGGGAGCGGGTGAAGATGGAGCCGAACGTCTCCGTGTTCAACGTTTTCAACTGGGCCAACTTCGGAGGCCCGGGGTACCAGTTAAGCGGCGTGATGAATGGCGCGCCGGGCAGTTCGTTGAATAACGCCAGTTCAGGCGGATACTGCGGCAACTCAACCACCTTCTGCACTGCGCGCCTGGACCGGGTTCTGCCCGGTTCGGGCACCTACGCGACCGGGGCCCCGCGGCAAATCGAGTTCGGAGTGCGCATCACGTTCTAACGTTGGGGCTGACTAAAGAAGGATTGCAGGGCGTTTCGGGTGGAGACACTTCCGAAACGCCCCCATGCTCTGCGGCTTCGGTCTGCGGCCTCGCGCGGGGCGTGCGATATGAGCCTACGCCAACAAAACCATCCCCGCAGAACTATGCGCTCACACTCAGCGCATTGCTCGAGCTGCTCTGAGTCGGGCCGGTCGCGGTGGAGTTGAGCACGTTTAGAATAAGCTCGTAATTGCTTTGTTGGTTGAGGTTGATGGTGAGTTGATCGGCGGGGTTGCTGTTCTGTCCCTGAGTTGCGTCAATAGAGACCTGCGCTCCTGAACTGCCGCTGCCAAGGTTGATCGTGACCTCTTCGGGAGAAGCAGACGAAGAACTGCCTCCCTGGCCGACGTTCACGACGACTTCCGGCGTGCTTGATCCAATCGCAGCGCTCGTGCTGGACGCGCCTCCCAGGTTGATGACGACCTCGGGAACTCCGGATGCACCGGATGAAGAATTGCCTCCCTGGCCGACGTTCACCACAACTTCCGGCGTGCTTGGTCCACTCGCAGCGCTCGTGCTCGACGCGCCTCCCAGGTTGATGACGATCTCCGCACCACCGGAATTGGAGTTATAGGCTGAGATGGCCGACTGAGCCTGCTGGCTTTGCTCGCCGAAAGTTCCCTCAAGTGTTGCGAAGGCCGACTGAGCTCCAGCAAGATCGCCGCCTTCGAGAGCTTGGCCGATGGCCTGGAAATCCTGGGCGCGACCGGTTTGCTGAAATGGTTGCCCATTCTTATTGGGGCCGCTCTGGCCGAGTGCGGTTAGGGTGCTGAAATCCTGCTGCGCTGCGTTTAGGTTGCCGGCTTACAGGTCCTGTCCGAGTTGGGCGAGATCGGCGTTCCGCTCCTGCCGGTAGGATTGCAATTGCCGGTAGATCGAAGACGTACTGCCGGCTGCGGTGGTGCTGCTCGGCTGCGCGCTGCTAAGGTTCACGACCGCGGACGGGGTCGCCTGCGAGGCACCTTCCGAATTGCCTTTGCTGGTCAGCGTCGCAAAGGCTGCCTGCGCTCCGGCCAAATCGCCGGATTGCAGGGCTTCGCCGACAGCCTCGAAAGCCTGAGCGCGGCTGGATTTGGAAAAGGGCTCGGAATTGGCAAAGGGTCCGCTTTGCCCGAGCGCGGCCAGGGCGTTGTAGGCTTGCTGGGCGCCGTTCAGATCCCCATTTTGAAGAGCGCTGCCCAGTTCCGTAAGATCGCCCTGCCGGTTCTGATAAAAGCTTTGGAGCTCCTGAAAAATCGATGAGCTGGAAACTGCCGCTGTTGACATGAAATCTTCTCCCTATGGCGCGCCGCCATTACCCCACAACAGGGACTCAATTGCCGTGCTTCAAACTTAATCGGTTGGACGGGGGAATGACTTTAGAGGAAACGCAGGGTTACCGGCGTGCAATCGCAAGGTCATAGAGCAGAGCGCAAGACAGGAATATGGGAATTAGGCAACTTCCTCCCATGCAGCGAGCGCGAGGCGCATGGCCCATTTTCCTTTTTTCCACGCGGCAATTATAATGACCGATTCACCGTAACCTCGTGCCAGTGCTGACGGAAGACAAGCCCCGACTAGGAGGGCGTTCCTGGCGGAGCTGGCCCGGTCAGACCCGAGTGACCAGTACAGTCCGTATTCGGTCGGTTGTGGGCATTCTTGCATTCCCCGGAGGCGCTGTAACGAAATGAAAAAATTGGTCCGCTTCGCGCTGGCAGCTCTCTTTCTTCTCGGCATCGCTTCCGCTCAGAACATTCCTGCAATGGATGTATTCGGCGGCTACTCCTACCTCAGCTTTCACATGCCGGCAAACTCGGTTACGACCTTTTCTTCCGCGCAGACCCTGAATCTAAACGGCTGGGAATTCTCCGCCTCTGTCAGCTTGTTTCATCATCTTGCTGTTGAGGGAGACTTCAGCGGCCATCAGCTTAGCGATTGCGGCGGTACTATTTTGAACTGCAGCAATTTCTCCTACATGGGCGGGGCGCGCTACAATATTGGAAATCGCTCAAGAAAGCTCACCGGCTTTGCGCACGGCCTGATCGGGCAAGACCGGATGGATCTTCCTGAAGTCTCCTCCGGAACTTCCGTGTCCGATACGTCTGTGGCGTTCGCCGTGGGCGGTGGCGTCGATTATTGGATCTTTCGTAGCGTCGGAATCCGCTTGGGCCCGGCCGATTACATATACACCCGTCACCTGAACAACACCGGCATCGTTCCCAGCCAATACGCCTTCCGCCTCTCTGGCGGAGTCGTTTTTCGATTTGGCCGTGGAGCTTATGGCGAGCCCTCGCCTAAGTCCACACGTGCTCCTTCTGCTAGTCAACCTTCGACGGTTGCCGTCCGCCAGCCGGCCGCGGTGAGTGTGCCGGGTCGCGGGATGTCGATCCCTGCGCTCGGCATCTTGGTTGCGCCCCAGGAATTTGACGGAGCGAAAGTTGTGGAGGTCGTCCCCGGAGGCGTGGCGGAAATGGCATCCATGAAGCCAGGCGATCTCATCAGGTCAGTGGATGGCAAAGCAGTAAGGACGCCGATGGAACTGGCGGCTGAACTAACGGACAAATCCGGGAAGGTTCGCCTGGGCTTTCAGCGCGGTGACTTTGCAACCGAGACGGTAGTCCTACTGCACTGACCACCAGGAAAAATCGCCCGCCGAAGAAGCGGCTTAAAGGGATAGCTGAGAACTGGGAGCGAAACCTGAGAGCTGACAGCCGAGAGCTGCCCTACAACTCGTACTTCTTCATCAAGTGACGAAACGACCGGTAGGAGATGCCGAGCACGTCGGCGGCCCGAACCTGCACGCCGTTGGTTTGTCCCAACGCGGACTGCAGCAGCGAGCGCTCGATCTGCGCCACGTAGTTTTCCATGTTCAC
>JBEKWX010000045.1:0-14857 GCA_049512675.1 Terriglobales bacterium
CGGTTCAGGTGCTTGATGAATTCGGCGATGCCTCCGTTGTATTTGAACTCGGTGCGCTTGGCTTCGCTGGTCTTCGAGTCGGTCTGACGCTCGTCGGTGAGAGTGATGACCAGTCCCTTGTTGAGAAACGCGAGTTCACGCAGGCGCTGCGAGAGTGTGTCGAAGTTGTATTCGAGGGTGGTGGTGAAAATCGATTTGTCGGGCACGAAGTGAACCTTGGTGCCTGTCTTCACTTTGGCGGCGCCAGTTTTTCTCAGCTTGCTGGTGGGCTCGCCTTTCGAGTAGGTCTGCTCCCAGGTGAAACCGTCGCGCCAGATTTCCAGTTCGAGTTCTTCGCTTAGCGCGTTTACGCAGCTTACGCCTACGCCGTGCAGGCCTCCGGAAACTTTGTAGGAGTTAGTGTCGAACTTGCCGCCCGCGTGCAGCGTGGTCATCACCACTTGCGCTGCGGGAAGCTCTTCGTCGCCGACTTTCATATTGCCGACGGGAATGCCGCGTCCGTTATCGACTACGGTGATGGAGTTATCGAGGTGGATGGTGACATCGATTTTGTCGGCGTGGCCGGCTAGGGCTTCGTCTACCGAGTTATCTACTACTTCGTAGACCAGGTGATGCAGACCTAGTTCGCCGGTCGAGCCGATGTACATAGCGGGACGTTTGCGCACCGCTTCCATGCCGCCGAGGACTTTGATGGAGTCGGCGGTGTAGTCTCCGTTGATCGTTTTGCCGTTCTTGTTCTGCGCGTCGTTCTTTGCGTCGTCTTTCGCGTCGAGGAGTTCGGCTTGCAATTCTTTCGTGGCCATTCTGCTCCGTGGAAAATGTCCGGATTTTTCCCGGATCGGATGCCTGGCTGGAGGGACGATTCCGGGGACGCTCGGATGAGGTCAACTTATTGAATTTTCTGCTATTTAGCTGTCATCTGAGCTGCGGCTATTTTAACACAAACAGCGCTTATTTTGGGGGCTGGAATCGATAGGATAAACGGCGCTTTTTGTTGCTCTTAGGGGCGTGGTTTCGGATGGCGAGGGCCAGACGCGACGAGCCGCGTCTCTACGGGAAACTTTAGTGAGTCGGCGGTTTTGCGTTGCCGAAATGCAGGCCGTCCATGAGGTTGTCTAGTTCATCTTCGCTGCCGGCGATGAAGGTGAATGAGACGATCTGACCCTTCGCGAGCAGGACTAACGTGCACTGGCGCATGGTGAGTTTGTCGCTTCGCGGCTTGGCGAAATCGGCGCGCAGAAGGTGGCGCGACTCGACATCGAGCGCATAGGGTTCGCCTTCGGCCTTGAAACCTTTGGCGGTCGCGAGTTCCGTGAGCGGGCCCAGGTAGTCTTCTACTTTCTTTAGGCCGGGATAGGACGCTGCGCTCTCGGAGGCGATTACTACTGCGGAGTTGATGGTGTCTCCGGTGGCCTCGGGAGGACGCTCGAAAACCGCGAGCAGGACTTCTCCTTTACCGGCCTCGTTTCCTGCTTGCATTTCTTTGGTGCGATAGACCCAGCCGTAGGGAATGTTATAGCGGAATGCGAAAGTGGGGTTGCGGTAGAGCTGCGTGTCTTGGTTGCCTGTGGCGGCGGGCTTGGCTGCCTGGGTGGCAACTGGCGCGGGTGCAGTCTTGCTTTGCGCCTGCGCCATGAAGGTCAGGCCCACAGCAACGGCGGCGATCGTGGCGCGTCGGTTATGTAGGAGCGGCTGGATCAATTCAAAACAAGTTTACATATGTTTCAGATGGTGCGTACCCAGCGGCTGAAGGCGCTTACATGGCGAGGAATTTACGGCATCGCTAAAGCGATGCCCTGATACGAACCGCACTTGCGCCACCGACCGCTACTCGATGAACATGCAATCCCCATAGGAGTAGAAGCGATAGCCTGCCTCGACCCCGTGGCGATATGCGGCCATCACCAACTCTCTACCGCCGAGCGCGCACACCAGCATCAGCAGGGTCGATTGCGGGAGATGAAAATTCGTTAGCAGCGCGTCTATGATGCGAAAGCGATAGCCGGGATAGATAAACACGTCCGCTTCGCCTTGTCCGGCCGCTACGCGATTCTCGCTGGTTCGTTCCGCAGCTTGCTTTGCTGTGCATTCGGCGGCGAACTCTAACGTGCGGACCGTGGTTGTGCCCACGGCTACCACGCGCCGCCCCTGGGCTTTGGCGCGGTTGATCGCTTGCGCTGCTTCCGCTGGAATCTCGTACTGTTCCCGATGCAGTTTGTGATCCTCCACTTTTTCTGTTCGCACTGGCTGGAAGGTGCCCAGTCCGACGTGCAATGTGATCTCGGCAATCTCAATCCCGCGGGCGCGAATCTGCTGGAGGATCTCGGGCGTGAAGTGCAGGCCGGCGGTGGGCGCTGCCACCGATCTTGCCATTGAAGCTGGCGTTTGGGCGTAGACGGTCTGGTAGCGCTCCCGGTCGGCCGCGCGGTCGTCGCGGTCGATATAGGGCGGAAGAGGCACGTGTCCTATGCGCTCGGCACGGGTGAAGAAATCGGCGACTGGGGCGAAGCGGATGCGCCGCTCGCCGAAACTGCCTCGCCCGGTGACCTCGGCTTCCAGTTCGGGTGGGCCGCCGGGGGGATAGCCAAAGTAGAGTTTTTCTCCGATCCCGATCTTCCGGCCGGGCCGTACCAGGCATTCCCACTCATTCGGATCGTCCGCTACCCGGCGGGTCAGCAGAACTTCGACTTGCCCGCGGAGAAAATCTCGTGCCGCCGGGTTGTGCGGGCTCAGGGGCTGGGCCCGCTGTCCGCTCCGATGGCCGTAGAGACGGGCGGGGAACACTCGCGTATTGTTCACGACTAGCAGGTCGTCGGGCCGCAGCAGGTCGGGGAATTCGCGAAATTTCCGGTCTTGCCAACTCTGACCCTGCCAACTGCCGGGCAGCCGATTTAGATGCAGTAGGCGCGATGCGGCGCGGTCTGCCAATGGTTCCTGCGCAATACGTTCAGGCGGCAGATCATACTGGAAGGCGGAGACGAGCATCGAGGAGATTATAGGGTTTGGCTTAGGGTTGAAGACCGGCTCCAGGGGCCGTACGGTGGAGCGACGGCGTCTCGCCCGTCCTCGCGGTTCGGCGGCCGGGCGGGGACGCCCGGCTCTCCACCAGCTTTTACATATATTGACCTTCTGGTTCTTGTAAGGTTTCCGAGGCGTGCTGTAACATGAGCGCAATGGCCAGCGACCGCCAGCATCGTCTCGCGATTGTGCAGTTCGGCCGGCTGCTGCAGCAAAACAGATTTGTTGCAGCCACCGACGGAAACCTGTCCGTCCGTCTCGACGAAACACGCCTGCTGTCGACTCCCACCTGCATCAGCAAGGGCAGGATGCGCGCTTCCGACCTGGTGATTGTGGACATGGACGGAAAACGCCTCGCGGGCAGGCGCGCAGTTTCGAGCGAGATCGGCATGCACCTGCTGATCTATCGCCTGCGCCCCGACGTGCATGGCATCGTGCACGCGCACCCGCCGACCGCCACCGGGTTTGCCGCTTCCGGTTACGATCTGAACCGGCCGCTAGTGTGCGAGGTTGTGGTCGGTCTGGGCTCGATTCCGCTGGCCCGCTATGGCACCCCGGGCACTCCGGAACTGACGGACGCTCTCGAGCCGTTGATTCCTCACCATGACGCCATTCTGATGGCGAATCACGGGGTGGTGACGTTTGGATCGTCGCTCGAAAGTGCCTACATGAAAATGGAAACCGTGGAGCACTTCGCGAGGATCGCGCTGGTCACGCACCTGCTCGGCAACGCGCAACCGCTGGGTGAAAAAGAAGTTGAGAAACTGCACGAAGTGCGCCACCGGTACAACGGCGGAGCAACCGCGGCTGCGCCGCGCAGGCCGGTTGCGCCGGATAATCTTCGAGCGAATGATCTTCACTCCGACGCCGATCCGAAAGAGACGGCCGGCAGCCGGCGGTAGAAGCCGAGGTGAAATTCCATCTGCGGCCGCAGCGCCTGAAGGCGCGTTTATAACCCAGTATTTATGGCATCGCTAAAGCGGTGCCCTGATACGAACCCCGCTTGCACCGCGGGCTACCAGACTTACTCTCCTCCGATGCGACACCTCACACCGGCGCGAAAGTTCGCCGTTAGCGCGGGATATCCCACTACTTCGTTGTAGTGATCGTTGAGCGCGTTTTGGACGTTTGCGTAGGCCGTGATTCGCGAATTGATCGCATACCATCCGCCCAGATCGACGCGCGCGTAACCGGCGGCGTGGTTGATATTGAGGCCGTCAAAGTCTGAATCCGGGCGGCGGCCCACGAAGCTTCCTCCCAGATTTGCTCCCCAGCGCCTTCCCAGATAGCTGAGGAGCGTGGTTGCCGACTGCTTGGGGCGACGGAGCAAAGGATTTCCCGTATCATATACAGGATCGCAAAAATTCGCTGGAGTGCAGAGCGGCGCTTGCAGATACTGGGTCGAGAGATAGGTATAGGCCGTGTTCAGCGATAATCTTTTCCAGATCCTGCCTTGCAGCTCGACTTCGGCGCCATGGGCGAGAGATTCTTGCACATTGAAAAACTGGCCCAGGCCTGCCCGATTGGTTCCATATTCAATCTGATCATGGAAGAGGTTATTAAAGTAGGTCGCGTTCACGGCCCAGCGGCCGGCAAACAAATTTTGCTGGAAGCCGGCTTCGAAGGCTCGGGTGCGCTCCGGTAGCAAACCACGGTTCGCGGTGTAGTAGGGAAGGTTGGCAAAAGTCTGATAGAGGGCGGGTTCCATGAACCCTGTGGCATAGGAAAAACGCAAACGCGTTCCTGAAAAAATTTCGCCGCCGCGCATCGCCAGCAGAGTTAGAGCAACCCGTGGGACGCCCGTATTGCCGAATGCGCTGTTGTGGACGAAGCGGCCGCCCGCGATGACGGACAGCCTGCCTAGCGTGAGCTGCTGTTGCAGGTAGGCATCCTGCTCGAGACGTTGACCGGGAGTTTGTGCGCCAAAGCTTCCAACAAATCCGTTTTCGTTTTCGATGCGATAACCGAAAGTGGAGTGTGTCGAGATTTGCTTAGAGGTTCGCTCGGAATAATCGCCCTGGTATTCAAATCCGGCGCGATTGATGTCGTTGTACGTGTGACCCGGAAAGTCGTCGTAGTTGAGAGGATTGCTGCTGAAGTTTACGTCGGTGTAGCGGTAGAGGTAGTCGAAACCGGTGAGCCGGTGTTGCCAGCCGGAGGGCTCGTTGACGGCGAGCTCCACGCTTCCTAGAAGATTGTTCTGATGCGACCATTCGCTGGGGTCGGGCTGCAGAAGCGGATCGCCGTTAAAACTCCACTCTCCGGGTACGCCGGTGTAGCTGTTGGAGTGGCGGACCCGCACCCGTAGCGCAATTTGATCGGTAATCGCTACGCCGATATTCGCGCCTTGCAGCGAATCCGAGTAGGCGTCGTTCACGCCCTGTCCGTTGGTGTTGAACTGGTTGGCGAAAAAGTTATAGTCGAAGCGCCGGTGGGCGCCCGCCAGAGACGCGTAGCCGTTGGCGGTTCCGAAATTTCCTCCATCGGCGCCGAAGCGGAGTTCGGGGACGGGAGTGCTCCCGGTGCGCGTCCATACCTGCACTACGCTGGTCATGGCGTCGGAGCCGTACAAAGTGCTCTGCGCGCCCCGCACAAATTCCACGCGATCGGCTTGCGCCAGGGACAGAGTGCCAAAGTCAAAGGTTTCGCCCGGGTTATCGATCGCCACTCCATCGACAATCACTTTGTTGTAAGTCGACTCGCCTCCGCGAACAAAGAGGGAGGAGATTCCGCCGCGTTGCCCTGCTGTATTCACGACCGCGCCCGGCAGGAAACGCAGGGCGTCGTCCGCGGCAATCGGCTGCATTACCTCCAACTGCTGGCTGCTCAGAGTGTCAACCTGGGCGCCTGCGGCCTGGCTGGGGACTGGAGTGCGGGTCGCGGTTACGACCACGGTTTCCGCAGCCGTTGCCAGGCGGAGCTTGATGGTGGTGACTTCGGTGGTTGGGGAAGCGTCCAGCGTCACCATTTCGGCCGCGAAGCCTGGAGCCAACACCTGGACACGATAGGAATCGGATGCGGCTTGGCGAAAAATCGCGAGCCCTTCGGCGGACGTGCTTTGAATGGCAGCCGGAGCGGGTTTGCCCAGCTTGAGCAATTGAACCTCGGCGCCCGCGACGGCGGCATCTTGCGGATCGACGACTTTGATTGTGATTTCGGCGGAAGCGACGGAGGTCAGGATGGACACCAGACCGATGGCCAACAGAAAACTAGCGGACAGACGAGAACAGCGCATGCACGTCTCCTTTATCACGCGAAAGGGTTGTGTGGACGGTTCACGCCGGTCTCCTGGCTTTGCGAGTCAGGATGTGAGCTTGCGCCCCAATGAGCTTTAGCCCAGTGAGCTTTGACCCAGCATCCGGTTACTACAGCCGGCCTTCCCAGGTTTTCATTTTCAGATACCCCAGTGACCGGTTGCGGCTTCCTCGCTTACAGTTGCGCGGCAGCGCGGGAATTGCACCCGCTTCCCATAGCGCCGGCGTGTCGCCGGCCTACGATCATGCGCGAACCTAATTTTGAGAAAGAACAAAACAGTAGCCCAGCAAATTTACCGGGCATTCCGATACAAAGTCAATTGCTGGTGGAGTGACGGGCGGCCGGGCGAGGACGCCCGGCTCTCCACTTGCTAGTTCTTTATGATAGGGAACTCCTGCGATCCAACTTGCGCTACGTGCTCCTCGGCGAAGCGGGTGACCCGGTCGAGCGCCGCCTGCAATTGGCGGTGGAACTCCGCCGTCTGGGCGCCCATTTCCGCCTCGGCGGCTGCGGCGGGAACTGGCATCTTGGCGCTGAAGCGCACCAGCGCTTTCGAGAATGGTTTCGGGATCATCAGCGCATCCCACGTATTCAGCACCCAGGCATCGCTGAGCGCCACGTAGAACGCCGCCATCGGAAACGCGCTGGCGCGCGCCAGCAGCACAGGGCCCGGCTTGGCCACATATTTCGGGCCGCGCGGACCGTCGATCGTAAACGCCACCAGGTTGCCCCGTTCCAGCTGGCTGCGCAAGCCGAGCAGGGCTTTCGCGCCGCCGCGGCTGCTCGAACCTCGCACCGCTACGAAGCCAAGTTTTTCGATGGTCCGAGCGATGTATTCCCCGTCGAAGCTGCGGCTCACCATGACTGCGATTCCGGTCTTTCTCCATAGCCACGCGCTCGGGAACACTGCCCGGTGCCAGAACGAGTAGATCACCGGTTTTTCGTAAATCGCGTCCGGCGGCGACGGCGGCTCTTCCCACGATATCGAATAGCGGAGAGTCGGGCCGATCAGCGAAATCGCCAGGTAGGTCGCCCAGCTGATGAACCACAGAAGAATTCTTTGTGCGAGCGAGAAGCGGAGCGTTTCCAAAACGGAGGGCGGCTCAGGCTCGATGGCGGCGGAAGAAGAACTCACGCCGATATTGTAGCCGGGGAAGAAAGGTTTAACTGAAAGCTGACAGCTGAGAGCTGAGAGCGGCTCTTTACGCTTCCAGGTAGGCCTCGATCCACTCTTTGAGTCGTTGGCGCCGTTCGTCGGTCGGGTCAAAACGAATCCCGAACGTCTTGTTGCTTTTTTTCCACGTCACGTACCCGCGCACCCAGACGCGCGGCAGCGTCAGCAAAGAAAACGACACTTCCACCAGGCTTCCATGTTCGGGCACGTGACTGCCCTTGAGCGACATTCCCCCCGAGCTGATCTCCTGGCTGGTGGTGGTTATGCGGCCACCGTCGGCCGGCACGACCACAACCTCCGTCATGACGGGGATACGCACATAGCGGCGGAATTCGTGCAGCACCAACATTCGAGTCGAGCGCACCAGCTTCATCGCCGCGGAGCGTTCCAACGGCTCGTGAAACACCGCGTTGATGCACAACTTCGAATAACGCATGGCATCCTGCGCGGTCCCGCCCAGCCCGTAAATGACGATCCGGTTGTTGGAAGCCGAGCCTCGCGCCAGCTCGATAATGCTGCCGGCTGCTTCTCCCAGGGGCAACACGCAGGCCTCGAACTTTTCGCGTTGCAGTCGATCCGCGTGTTCGCGCGCAATCGAAACCGTTTCGATTCCATATTGGCGGAAACACTCCGTGATCAGCTGCGCAGACGGCTCGGACAAATCAAACAGCGCGACGCGCGCAATGGTTTTGCGATGCGCGGGAGGGGGGGCGAGAACGGTAACAGTCGAAGTAGGCATTAGTTTCAGGGATGAACTCCTGTAAAAGCCCATTCTGGCGCGTCTTTTCACGGTTGCATAGGTTTCGAAGGGCCTAAGCCCCTGTCCTAAAGTGCCATTACGGAAGCTGTACTTGGGCCCATCGCACCCTGCTCCCTTCGTTTCTCCCTACCTGTGTTCAGGTAAGATGTTGCCATCCTTGCGTCCGTAACCGCAGTCAAAAATGATTACTCTCAATGACATCCAGTCGGCCTTGGGCCGTATTCGCAACTTCATCTACCTTTCGCCGTGCGCGCGTTCGGAGACGTTTTCTGAATCCACCGCCAACCACGTGTATTTGAAGCTCGACAACCTGCAGCGAACCGGCTCTTTCAAAGAGCGCGGCGCGCTGAACAAGTTGCTCCTGCTTAGCCCCGAAGAACGCGCCCAGGGCGTAATCGCGGCCTCGGCCGGAAATCACGCCCAAGGCGTGGCCTACCATGCCGGCAAACTCGGCATCCGGGCCCAGATTTTCATGCCCCTGACCACGCCTCTGATCAAGGTCTCGGCGACGCGCGGTTACGGCGCCGATGTGGTTTTGCACGGCGCCAACTACGACGAAGCTTTCGAAGAGTCAGTGCGCCGCAGCCAGGCTGAGCACCTCACCTTCGTGCATGCCTTCGATGATGACGCCGTCATCGCAGGGCAGGGCACCATTGGTCTGGAACTCATGGAGCAGCATCCTGCCCTCGACGCCGTCATCGCCCCCATCGGCGGCGGCGGTCTGATTGGCGGCATGGCCTGCGCGCTGAAAGAAACGAATCCCAAAATTCAAGTTTTCGGAGTTCAGCCTTCGCGCCTGCCGTCCATGAAAGTTGCCGTCGCGGAAGGCGAGCCGGTGACGCTTATGGCGGCCTCCACCATCGCCGATGGCATTGCCGTGCGCCGGGCCGGCGACCGCACGCTGCCGCTGGTTCAGAAGTATGTGGACGACATTGTTACCGTCGAAGAAGAAGAGATCGCCAACGCCATCCTGCTGCTGCTGGAACGCGAAAAAACTCTGGCCGAAGGCGCCGGCGCGGCAGCCATCGCTGCCCTGGTCAATCGCAAGCTGCCGCTGGTTGGGAAGAAAGTTGCGGTGCTGGTGTGCGGCGGAAACATTGACGTTACGCTGCTTTCACGCATCATCGAGCGCGGCCTGGTGAAAGACGGACGCCTCGTGCGCCTGCGCGTCCACCTGCCCGATTATCCCGGCGCGCTCAATCGCCTCACATCGATTCTGGCGCAGCATCGCGCCAATATCGTCGAGACGGACTACGACCGCGCTTACCACGGCGTGGGGCTGGGTGAGACCGCCATCGAAATCACGATGGAAACCCGCGGGCCCGACCACATCGCCGAAATCATCTCGGCGCTGGGCGCAGCCGGCTACACACAGGAACGCGTGCTGTAGGAGACCTTTTTTACCGCAGAGACGCCGAGAAGCGCCGAGAGACAAGAAAGAAAAAAATCGTGGATGGATAACTCTTGACACCCCATTCCTCAGACACAAACAGTAGGACGGAAGGTCGTTCGAGCAGTTCCTTGGAGATCATCCCGTACACCTCTGACTGGATCGAGTCTGTCCGGCAGTTCAACGAGCGGCTGGTTGCAGGCGGATTGGACAACGAACTCCGGTTCCCAGAAGAGCCGAGGCAGCAGTTTCAGGTCAACCCCAACGGCGTTCTCCATCAGGAACATCATCTGGTGGTCGAAGGGGCTACCGTGCGCGGCGCGTACCTCTTGACACACGAGCGTTGGATTGCAGGCGGACAGATTCGGCAAGTTTGTCATTTCCGCCTTCCTGTCTCCGAAGGCTTAATCAACCCCCAGTACAAGGGAGTGGGAAACTTCATGCTCGATCACGCACTCCAGAAGAACACGCTGCTGTACTCCCTTGGCATGGGGGGTCTCGATCGCCCGCTTCCCCGCATGTTAAAGTCGCGAAATTGGTCATTGGCGACAACCTCGTTTCATTTCCGGTGCGTGAGCCCCAGCCGTGTCTTGCACGACCGCGTTTGCTTGCGGACGCACCCGCGGTGGAACTTCGCTCTGGACGCCGCCGCATGGAGCGGCCTGGCATCCATTTTCATCTCAGGCACGCAGCGCCTTCGAACGCGGCGCCCAGCAAAGAAGTTCAACACATCGATAGTCCCTGACTTCGGAAACGAGGTTGACGAAATCCAGGAGCGAGCTCGCGACGCTTATACACTGCTGCCCAGCCGGGACGGCGAGATTCTGCGCCTTCGCTATCCAGCAAGCGATTCTCGTTTTGTGCGGCTGGTCGTCGATTCGGGGTCCGGACCCTGTGGCTGGGCCGTCCTGCTTGCGACATCCATGCACGGGCACAAGCAATTCGGCGACCTGCGAGTAGGGACTATCGTGGATTGCCTGGCGGTACCGGGAGACGAGGACTACGTCATTCATGCGGCCAGTCGGGTTCTTGAAGAGGAGCGCGTGGATTTAGTCGTCAGCAACCAATCTCACCGGAACTGGTGCCGAGCTTCGAAGCGCGCCGGCTTTTTCTCCGGATCCTCGAACTACATCTTTGCAGCGTCTCCGGAACTGAGCGGTTTGGTGGAGCCGTTTGCCGTCAACTTTGCGGCGTCTCACCTGACTCGCGGAAATGGGGCCGGGCCAATTCACCTCTGAGATGCGCGAGTGCGATGCTTGTCGGCGCACGCCTCCAGTATCTCTTCAAAACGCGCGGCCACTATTTCCCAGGAAAATTTCTCGCGCACCAGGCGCGCCGCCGCGCTCGCCTGGTTGGCATGCACGCGTTGATCGCCCAGCAATTCCAGGCAGGCGCTGGCGAAGCCGTCGGCAGCGTCCGCGATGCGGATGTTCTCGGGCGAAGAAACATCTAAACCCTCCGCGCCGACTGTCGTTGCCACCACCGGAATCCCGGCGGCCATCGCTTCGTAGATCTTCAGCCGCGTGCCGCTGCCCACGCGAAGGGGAACGACGGAGACTCGACCGGCCCATAAATAGGGTCGAATGTCGTCCACCGTGCCCGTGACTCGAATCAGCGGATCGGCCGATTCCAGCGCACGGATCGCCGCAGTCGGCCGGCGGCCGGCGATCGTCAAGGAGCAGTGTGGCAGCCTTCGCCGGATGGAGGGCAGCACGTCCTTCACGAACCAACAAATGCCATCGATGTTCGGCATCCAGTCCATGGAGCCGGTAAAGAGCAAATCGCAGGCGAACTTGGCCTCCGGCGTCGGAGGCCGGGAAAAATATGCGGAATCGACTCCGGTTGGAATCGATGAAACATGAGAAACTCCACACATCTTGCGCAGCACGTCCGCGTCGGCATCCGAAACGGCGATGACGTGTGTTGCCCGCTGGCAGGCGGAGGTTTCGCAGGCTTGAAGCCGGTTCGCCTGACTGCGAAAGAACGACCGCCGAATCGGATCACGCGCTTGCTCGGCATAGCGCCGCCATATCATAGTCTCCACGTTGTGCTCGAAGAGCACGAAGGGCTGGTCTGCCGGGAGATTCACGGTCGACGTCAAAAAATCGCAGACCACGATGTCGAAGCGCTCCTCCGCCAGCAATCTTTTCGCGATACGCTTTACGGCTGCCGAGCGCTTGCGCGCAACCGTGGCTGGTAGCTTGGAAAACATTGCGCCGATGCTCTGCAACCAAAACCGTGGTGAAGTTCGGGGCGCGAGGTTATATCGCACCGGCCAGGCTCTTGAGCAAAATTCGGAACTGCGTTCGATCGCTTCCGGCTGCCCGCTATCCGGAGCCAGGTAGTGGATTTCATGACGCTGCCGCAAACGCCGCAGCATTTCCAGAGTGCGGATCTGCCCGCCCCGATTCGTAGGATGGAGGAACGCGGGGCCCAGCCACAGGATCTTCACTCGGAGAGTATATATGGATGCGAGTGAGAGGAGCCTCTCAGCTCTTGGCCTTCAATTGGAAGCCAAAAGCGCTTTTCTCGGCGTCCCGGCGGTGATATTTATTCAAACTGTCTCCGGAATCTCTCCAACTGATCCTTCACTTCCGAGACTTCTCTCCGCAAGTCAGCCACTTCTTCCTGCAACCGCGCAATGCGCTCGCTCTCTGCCGGAATGCGCTCAGCTGCTGCGCCGGCCTGCACTGGCGACTCAAACTCCACCACATCCCCGGCCAGCAGATGCGCATATCGAGATTCCTTCGTTCCCGGCTGGCGGGGCAGCACCTTCGCCAGCGGCGGTTCGCGCTGCATCAATTTCTGCAACGCCGATTGCACATCCTCCAGCGTTTCGAAGCGGTGCATGCGCTCGGCTCGTCCGCGTAGTTCGCCCGGAGTCTGCGGACCTCGCAGCAGCAGCACGCACACCACCGCCGTTTCGGCTCGCGTGAAGTTAAATACCTCCTGCAAGCGCTGCTCGTATTTGGTCACGCGGCTGTCGGCGCCGCGTGCGGGTCCAGCCAGGCGCTGCTCCTCGAGACCTTCGAGCGCGTCGCGGACCGCATCTTCGTTCAACTGCATCACGGGATCGCGATTCGACTTCTGGTTGCACGCATTCACCAGCGCGTTCAGCGAGAGCGGATAGTACTCCGGCGTGGTGATGTCCTTTTCGATCAGCGACCCCAGCACGCGCACTTCGTTTTCCGTCAGCTTGAATTCCATGGATTTCATTCAATCGTGTTCTGAAGATTCTATCGGAGGAGCGCCCGTGCCATACACGGTATACTCGATAGTTTGCCGGACGCATCCAATAGAACCAGTTGCCAGCCGCCAGTGGTCAGTGGCCAGTTTTGGGATGGAAGATGATGTTCCGGGATCTACTGAGTTCAGGTTGACGCAGAAGGCAAGTCGCTGCCGGACTGGGTACTGGCAACTGGATACTGGCAACTGCATTTCAAGGAGGACTCGTGAGGAAATACCTGGGAGTTTTGGCCGGCGTGGCTGCGCTGTGTGTGATGTCGTGGGCGCAGGTTCCCGCTCCAACTCCCACTCCAGATCAAGTTCCGGCCCAGGCACCGACCGCCGAGCCAACTCCAGTTCCCGCTCCAACTCCAACCGCCATCCCCGCGAAGGCGGAGCCCCAGTATCCGCGCTTCGAAGTTTTTGGCGGCGGTTCATACGCCGAGACCGGGTTTTTCAACGCCGGATACTGGGCTGGATTGCCGGGCTGGGATGCTTCCCTGGGCGCGAACGCGGCCAGCTGGCTGGGGTTCGTAGTGGAAGGCGGCCAATACTTCGGAACCTCAAGGATTCCAAGTCTTGTGCCGTCGCCGTTTCCATCGGGTCAATTTTTCGAGCCGACGCCGTCTCCCACGTTTAACGTGACGACGCGAGAGTACAACCTTCTTTTCGGCGCGCAATTTTTCCGTCGCAAGTATCGACTCCTTACACCGTTTGGCGAAGTCCTGTACGGGCACCAGGGCACCCGCGGCGTGGCGACCCCCCAAACCGGCGCTCTCGTCACGGAAATCGGAACTGGCCGTGCGATAGTGGCGGGCGGGGGCTTCGACCGCAAAATCAGTCGGCGTCTCTCGGTGCGGTTCAAGGCCGATTATTTCCAGACCGCCACCGATTTTTCGCTTCCCGGCAAGCAGAAGCAGGACAACTTCCGGTTCTCGGCGGGCATTGTCTTCGGCAATGTGCACAAGAAGAGGCGCACGCTCGAGGACGAAACCCAGCCCGAACCGTAGGGCGGACGGCCGATCGCTATTCGTCGTTCGCTGATCGCTCTGCGCAATTAGCGCGCGAAAAGACGAAGAGCGAACAGCGAGTACCCACTAGCGGCGCAGCAAATCGCTCAGCGGCTCGGCTTTGGTCCGCAGTTCGTCGGCGAAATCGGAGCCTTTTTCGACCACTTTCTCGAAACGGTCTCTCGCTTCGTCCGTCCAGCCGGAGACGGTTCCCAGGGCGTCATCGCAGGAGCGCCGCAGGTCTTTCCGTAGCTGCCGCCCGGTCTTCGGGGCGAGCAACAGACCGACGGCGGCGCCGACGCCGAGCCCAATCAGCAGAAATGTAACTGCTGTGCCGACCGTACCGTCCGAACTCTCATATTTTCCAATGCGCATATGGACCTCCTGATCAACTCCATTCTATTCTAGACCCGAATAGTGAATTGGTAATTTGTGATTTGTGATTGGTAATTTAAACTTCGGGAGTCGCCAGATTTTCACCAATTACAAATCACAAATTACCAATTCCCTTACGGTCCGGTTCCCACAACCTTCTCCGGCTGTGTAGAATAAGCTCTTAATCCCAAGTGCGGCGGAAGCCCCGGCGAGTTCCACTCCAGCAGGCCAAGAATGGGCCCGCGGGGAGCCCCGGACCTGCCCCGCTGCCACAATTCCTAGCAGAGTGAAGGAGATGTAAACCAGCAATGTCGATTCCAGCGACGCAACTCCGTCCCGGCATGATCATCAAGCACAACAACGATTTACATTCCGTGTTCAGCGTCGAGCACCGTACGCCGGGCAACCTGCGCGCCTTCATACAGGCCAAGCTGCGCAATCTTCGCACTGGCGCCATGTTCGAGCACCGTTTTCGCTCGCCTGACCCCATCGAGAAGGTCAACGTCGATGAGGTCAATATGGAGTTTTTGTACGCCGATGGCGACAGCTACTACTTCATGGACACGGAAAACTACGAGCAGACCCACCTGACCCGCGAGACGCTGGGCGACGCGGTGGATTACCTGACGTCGAACCTGCAGATCAAGGTG
>JBEKWX010000046.1:0-14450 GCA_049512675.1 Terriglobales bacterium
GCAGGAGATGGCCGAATTCACCATGCTGGCCTTCGAGCTCTCCGACAAGTACCGCAATCCGGCAGTGGTGCTGACCGACGGCTTCGTCGGACAAATGATGGAACCGCTCGAGCTCGAAGATAATGAGATTCAGCCGCCGGAAAAACCGTGGGCGGTAAAAGGAACGCCAGAGACGCGCGCCAACCTGATCAGTTCCATTTATCTCGAAACCGACGAACTGGAAGCGCACGAGCGCAGAATGGAAGCCAAGTACATCCGCGCGCAAGAGGCCGAGCCGCGCTGTGAGCTCACCCGCACCGAGGACGCCGAAGTGCTGCTGGTCGGCTACGGCATTGTGTCCCGTGTGTTGCTTTCTACGGTGGAAGCGTTGCGCAAGGATGGCGTAAAAGCAGGACTGTTCCGCCCCATCACTCTGTGGCCCTATCCCTCGAAGGCTCTGGTGGAAGCGGCGGCTAAGGTGCAAAAGGTGCTGGTCGTCGAATTGAGCAACGGGCAAATGGTGGAAGATGTGCGCCTGGCGCTGAACGGCAAGGTGCCGGTGGAGTTCTACGGCCGGGTTGGCGGCAACGTGCCTTCGGTCCGAGAGCTGCAGCAAGAGGTATTGACACGCATGGTCGTAGCGGTTTGAAAGGACGACGCGAATGGCAAACGACAGCATAATCGGCGCAGGGGATTCCGAGGTCAAGTCCGAAGTTAAGTCCGAAGCTAAGCCGGAAGCCAGCCCCGCAGTTGACCCCAGAATTGGCGCCAGCGTTAGCGACAACGGATACGAACTAGTCCACTCCAAGTCGCCGGTGTTCTATGACCTCTACGACCGCAAAACGGAACTGCAGCACCAGACCCACTACTGTCCTGGCTGCGGGCACGGAGTGGTCCACAAGCTGATCGCCGAAGCGTTGCAGGACCTGGGGCTGCAAGACAAAACGATCTTCGTAAGCCCGGTAGGCTGCTCGGTGTTTGCCTACTACTATTTCGATGTAGGCAATGTGCAGGTCGCCCACGGCCGCGCTCCTGCTGCGGCCACGGCCATCAAACGATCCGGCCCCGACAAAATCGTGATCTCCTATCAAGGAGACGGCGACTTGGCGGCTATCGGCACGGCCGAGATCATCCATGCCGCCAACCGAGGCGAGAAGATCACCGTCTTTTTCGTCAACAACGCAATCTATGGCATGACTGGCGGACAGATGGCGCCCACCACCATGGTCGGGCAAAAGAGCACTACATCTCCCTGGGGCCGCCGGCCGTCGAACGAAGGCTTCCCACTGCACATGGCGGAACTGATCGCCGGCCTGGAAGCGCCGGCTTACGTCGAACGCGTGGCGCTATCGGACAACAAGAACACCATGAAAGCGCGGCGGGCGATCCGCAAAGCACTCGAGATCCAGCGCGATGGCGCGGGCTTCTCGTTCGTCGAAATCCTGTCGCCGTGTCCGACGATTTGGGGCAAAGACCCGGTGGAAGCGCGGCGCTGGGTTCTCGAGAAGATGACGCCGACCTTTCCCCTGAATGTTTTCCGCGACCGCCGCCCGGAAATTCCAGCCGGCAATCAGCCGCCGCAGCGCTCGGTAGCAGATGTGCTTGAGATCGCTTCGAAAGACACTTCGAACGGCACTATGAAAGAGCGAGCGCACGATACTTCCAAACCGAAACACGCCCATCGCTTCAAAGACGTTAAGATCAAAATCGCAGGCCTCGGCGGACAGGGCGTGCTGCTGATGGGGCAACTCCTCATCGAAATGGGCATGCGGGAGGGACTGGAAGTGAGCTGGCTGCCGTCGTATGGTCCGGAGATGCGTTCGGGCAGCGCGCACTGCCATGTTTGCTTGTCGAAAGAGCGCATCGGCTCGCCGCTCGTCTCGCGCCCGGATGTGCTCGTGGCCATGAATGAGTTCTCGCTGCGGAAGTTTGCCCACGAGGTAGTAAGCGGAGGAATCATTCTTTACAACGGCGCCAGCCTTCCTGCCGACTTTTATGCGCCGGAAGTGCAGGTGGTCGCGATTCCGGCGGCGGAGATCGCCGACAAACTCGGTTCCACGAAGGCAGCCAACATAGTATTGTTGGGGGCGCTGCTGGAAGATACCGAGTGTCTGGCTCCCGGAACTGCATTGAGCGTACTCGAAGACAAGGTGAAAAAACTCGATCTGCTGGAAATTGACCGCAAAGCGCTCGCCGCAGGCCGACGGTTTATCGAAGAACAGGCGCATGTGGGCGCGGTAAGCCAGCCCGACGGCTTCGCTTAGAAGCGCTTAGAATTGGAGATGAGCACAGCCTCGGAAACGGAGGGCCCGCCATGTCGACTGCCTGGACATCTCGTTACGCCTTGCGCACCAAGAACGTCACCAGCTCTCAAATCCGCCAGTTGTTGAAGGTCATCCAAAAACCAGGAATGATCTCCTTCGGCGGCGGCCTGCCCGCTCCCGATGTGTTCCCGGTTCAACGCTTCGAGGAAGCCTGTCACAAGGTACTTACCGAGCAGGCAGCTTCCGCCTTGCAGTATGGCGAAACCGAAGGTTACGCGCCCCTCCGCGAACTCATTGCGAACAACATGGCGCGCTACGGGATCAAGGCGAAGCTGGAGAACGTCTTGATCACTTCCGGTTCGCAGCAGGCGCTCGACCTGATCGGCAAGCTGTTTATCAATGCTGGAGATCGCGTGCTGGTGGAGGCGCCCACTTATCTCGGCGCGCTGCAGGCTTTTACGGTGTACGGCGCGGAATATGTGTCCGTCCCGATCGACGAAAACGGCCTGCGCACCGACCTCCTCGAGAAGCCTCTGCGTTCTGGCCCCAAGTTCATGTACGTGCTGCCCAACTTCCAGAACCCCGCCGGAACCACCTTGTCGGAGGGGCGCCGCCACGAACTGGTGCTGCTGGCGGACAAGTATGGCATTCCGATTATCGAAGATGACCCCTACGGCCAGTTGCGCTACGAAGGCGAGCACCTTACACCCCTGCTCGTGCTCGACCGCGAGAACCTGCGCCGCGACGACGGCTATTCCATCGGCAACGTAATTTACCTGAGCACATTCTCGAAGACGCTGGCTCCCGGGCTCCGTTTGGGGTGGATCGTCGCTCCGCCCGAGGTCATCAGCAAACTCGCGCAACTGAAGCAGGGTGCCGACCTACACACTTCGACCTTCACTCAGTTCGTGGCCTACGAAGTCGCACGCGATGGCTTCCTCGACAAACACGTGAAGCTGATTCGTCAGGTCTATGGCGAACGCCGCAACGTAATGCTTCAAGCTCTGAAAGAGTTCTTCCCGCCGGAAGTCACTTGGACTCATCCTCAGGGTGGGCTATTCCTCTGGGTGACTCTGCCCACAGGAATCGATATCCAAGCCCTTTTCAGATCGGCGATAGAACAGAATGTGGCGTTCGTCCCCGGCGATTCCTTCTATGCCAGCGATAGCCACGAAGGCTCCCGCCACATGCGCTTGAACTTTTCGAATGCCGCTCCGGAGCAGATACGCGAGGGCATACGGCGGTTAGCGGCGGCGGTCAAGAGCCATCTGACGGGCCCGACGGTCCGATTAAAGCTGCCGCTCGAAGTGTAGAAGCAATGTAGCAGCGGAATTCGCCCTACTCCAGCACAAAAATATTCTTCTCGGCGCACATCTCCTTCAGCACCTTCGGCCAAACCGTAACACTAACTTCCCCAAGATGCGCCTTGCGGAGCAACAGCATCAGCGTCCGCGACTGCCCGATTCCTCCCCCGATCGAAAGCGGGATCTGGTTGTTCAGGATCGCCTGGTGATAGGGCAATCGCATGAAGTCCAACTGTTTGGCCATCTTGAGTTGCTGTTTCAGGGTCTCGGCCGTGACCCGGATTCCCATCGACGTCAGTTCATGGCGGCGCTTCGTAACCGAATTCCATACCAGGATGTCGCCATTCAGCCCATGCGTTTCTTTGCTGGTCTGATCGTGCGTGTCGGTGATCCAGTCGTCGTAATCGGCGGCGCGCATCTCGTGCGGATAGCCGTCCTTTAACGGCCAGCCAATCCCAATGATGAAAACTGCCGGATACTTCTGCAGCACCGCAGTCTCGCGCTGCTTGCGCGGCAGGTCGGGATACATATCGAGAATCTCCTCGGCATGCAGGAAGGTCAACTCCTCGGGCAGATTCGGAAAGCGCGAATCTTTCAACAGCGGAAACAGGGATTGCGCGAACCTTTCCGCTCCCACGATCACCTTCCAGATTCTGCTGACAACCAGTTTGAGAAATGCGAGATTCCGCTGCTCAGCGGTGATGACGCGCTCCCAGTCCCACTGATCGACGTACGCGGAATGGTCGTGATCCAGGAAATAGTCCTTGCGAACGGCGCGCATGTCGGTGCAGATGCCCTCGCCAACTTTGCAATCGAATTGCTTGAGCGCGACCCGTTTCCACTTGGTCGCGGCTTGCACCACCTGAGCGTCGACGGGATGCAGGTTGCGATCGTTCGAGATATGGAACTGAATCGGCGTGCGCGATCCGTCACGATCGAGCATGTCGTTGACGCCGCTCTCCACATCCACGATAAGCGGCACCTCGACCATCATCAGGTTGAGTTCCTTGCACAAATTGTCCGCGATATAGCGTTTCACTTGGCAGATGGCCAGCTGCGTCTCTTTCGGGGTCAGCAGGGAGTGGTAATCCCGCGGCAGAATTTTCTCCAATTCCTTGTAATCGCCGATTCCCGGTCCGGCCAGGTCGGCTTTCTTGTCTTTATCCAGTGCAAGCGTAGTCATGAAATTTCTCCTTTGCAGACGGATTCTGGCGCCCCGTCGTCGCGTTGCCGCGTCGTCGCCAGGCGGTCCATCAAAGTTTCGGATTAGGGGAGGGGGCAGTACCGGGAGTCTCAGGGTGTGCGGCGGCACCTTTGGCTGCACGTGCGCGTTTGGACTGCTCCAGGATCACCGCGACCGACAGCAGAATCCCAATAACGCCAAACACCAACAACGCGAGCAGAGCAATCATGAGCACGGGCATAGCTGCACCTCGCTCTGCGTAAATTGTCTCGCCTGATTGCACGAGACGCCGTGACCGCAGTCACCGATTGGCGTGACCCAAAGATTGCCAGGATGGTTCTTCTGGACACCTCCCATCTTGCCCAAAAGTCACGACTTAGGGTGACGTGGATCACTGCACCTCTACCCTCCAAACGTTGAAACTCTCAATAGGCAGCGACGAGCTGCTGCATTCCACTACATCCAGTTCCTGGAGGGCAGTATTTTGGTTAATTTCGCAACACGAAACACGATTGCGAAAAGAACCGCTAATTTCATCAGGTTGCAAAACTTCACAAGGAGAAGAAACGAAAACATGAAGACGACAAAGCTGGTGATGCTTGTAATGACAATCGCGGTGACCCTATTCATCCTGATCCCCAATCTGTCATGGGCTGAGGACGGAGCCGCCATCTACAAAGCAAAATGCGCCGCGTGCCACGGTGCCGATGCGGCTGGTAAGCCCGCAATGAAGGCTCCGAGCCTGATTGGCGACGAGGCCAAGAAGAAGTCGGATGCCGACCTGGGCACGGCCATTACGGCGACGGCGAAGCACCCGGGCCCGGTGAAGGGTCTGGCCGCTGACGACGTAAAAGGCGTCGTTGCGTACATTCGTAGCTTGCAGAAGTGAGCATTGGCAGTAGTCATTGGCAGTAATCAACGTCGATGGCTGTTTCTCTTTGTGCATCGCCGCTGTCGCGCACTCGCGGGCAGCGACCGAGGAAGGCGTTAGAGCTTGTATGGGGGTGTCCGGCTCAATTCGGCGGACGGAACGAAAAGCTGGCCGATTGATGACTAGCCGAAACGCATTTCCCCGGTTCGCTTTCCCAAAGAGAGCAGTTCCCCCGGGTCCGGAAATACACCTCTCCGGACTCGGTTATTTTTTTGTAGTCGGATCGCCAAGAGTGTTTTGTACGGTTCCCAAGTCTATTCCGCCACAGCGTTCGTTTGCCTGCCACATCATTCCACATTCCACATTCCATGGAACGGAAGTCCCGCTTGGGAGCAACGAGGAGCGTTTCCTATGAGTAAGGCCTTGCTGTATGACGCAACCATGTGCATCGGTTGCAAACAGTGTGAAAACGGCTGCGCGCAGCAAAACAGCCTGCCGTACGACGACAAAGTAGCAGCCGAGTCGGTGCAATCGGCACATAAATATACGGTCGTTCTGACCAAGGACGACAAATTCATGCGCCGGCTATGCATGCACTGTGAGAAACCGGCCTGCGCGTCGGTTTGTCCCGTTGGCGCCTTCCATAAGACAAAGGCAGGTCCCGTCGTCTACGACGTCTGGAAATGTATCGGCTGCCGCTATTGCATGGTAGCCTGCGTGTTTGGCCAGCCGAAGTACGAATGGCAGTCGCTTAATCCGCGCGTCCGCAAATGCATTATGTGCCCGGACCGCATCGCTGCCGGCAAGCAAACGGCATGTGCCGAAGTCTGCCCCACCGGCGCCACTAAGTTCGGCGACCGCGATGACCTGATTAAGGAAGCGCAGGACCGCATCCGTCAAAATCCCTCTACCTACCGTCCTTATATTTACGGCCTTAACGAGGTCGGCGGAACGTCGGTCTTTATTATCTCCAGCAACAAAGCTGAGGATTACGGTTATCCATCGCTGGCCAAAATCGGCGACACTCCGATGCCGGAATACACCGGACGAGTGATGGAGCGAATTCCAGATTTTATCCCGATATGGACGCTGGCCTTAGGCGGCATTTATTGGGTTTCGCATCGTCGTGACGAAGTGGCCGCTGCGGAAGCGGAAGCAAAGAAGCAGAACGGGAGTGGCAAATGAAGATCAAGCTGACCTTTTGGAGAGTTGTATTCATTGTGATCATGGCCCTGGGCATCTATTCCTCATTTATTCGTTATTTCCGGGGCTTGGGCGCGGTTTCCAACATGACCGACCAGTTTCCTTGGGGCCTCTGGATCGGCTTCGACTGCCTCTGCGGCGTCATGCTGGCGGCGGGCGGCTTCTGCATGGTCGGCGCCGTCTACCTGTTTAACGTGGAGAGCCTGCACAGTGTTGTGCGCCCGGCGGTGCTGACAGCCTTCCTGGGCTACGTGCTGTTCATCGTGGGACTGTTATTCGACTTAGGCCGTCCCTGGTACATCTGGCATCAGCTCATCTACATGAACCCGCACTCGGTCATGTTCGAGGTGGGCATGTGCGTAATGACCTATACCACGGTCCTCTTCTTCGAATTCCTTCCCAACGTATTCGAAGCCCTCAACTGGCAGACTCCCATCAAGTGGATTAAGAAGATCTACCCGGTGCTGATCGTGGCCGGCATCTTGCTCTCCACCCTGCACCAGAGTTCCCTCGGATCCCTTTATCTGATCATGCCGAGCAAGCTGCATCCGTTCTGGTACTCGCCCGCACTGCCGTTCTTCTTCTTTGCCTCGGCCGTGGCAGTGGGCTTGGCTATGACCATCTTCGAATCGACACAGAGCGCGAAAGCCTTCGGCCGTCACCTCGAACTTCCGGTGCTGGTCACCCTGGGCGGCGCGTTGCTGGTCGCTCTATGGGTCAATGCCCTGCTGCGCTTCGAGGACTACTTCCACCGCGGCATGCTCGGACAGATCTTTAAACCCAGCTACGAAGCCTACTTTCTCTGGCTCGAACTGGCGCTCACCTTCGTAATTCCCATCACCATACTCAGTTTCAAGAAGGCCAGGCTGTCACCACAGTGGTTGTATCTAGCCTCGATCATTTGCGTGCTCGGATTCATCACCAACCGCCTCAATATTGCTCTCATCGGCTTTGAGACTTACGTCGGGCATCACTACATGCCGAAGTGGACGGAGTTCTCGATAACCCTAATGATTATCGCGATGGGCTTCGCCTTGTTTGGGTTGGCAGTAAAGTACCTGCCTATCTTTCCCGAAGCGCGGCATCCAGTGCAGCCGCGTCTCCGAACCGAAACCGCGCCCGTGGTTGCTACACCGGTGTTGGGCCATGCCGGAGACTGAGCCAATTCGCGTCGTTGTGGGATGGAAGCGGCTGACTCACAGCATCAGCGCAAAGTTGATCGGGTCTCTGTTGGCGGTGATGGTCGTCGTCTTCGCCCTTCTCGGATACTTGAATGTCCGATTGCATCGGCAGGACCTGGAAACAGCCACCCTGGTCAGCGCGGAGCGCGTCAGCGACATAATCAAACACAGCACCACGTATTACATGCTGCGCAATGATCGCGAGGGACTCTACCACGCCATTCACACCATGGAGGACGAGCCCGGCATGGTCAAGGTGCGCATCTTTGACCAGGAGGGGCGGATCAGCTACTCCACTGATCCCAAGGAAGTCAGCCACGTCCTCGACAAGTCGGCCGAGGCCTGCTACGGCTGCCACAACCAATCGCAGCCGCTGGCGCGCCTGAATCGTCCCGACCGCTTTCGCATTTATCGCAGTGGCGGGCAGCGCGTGCTGGGAATTATCACTCCCATCGAAAATCAGCCCAACTGCTCAAACGCCGACTGTCACGCGCATCCTGCCGACCAGCAGGTTCTGGGCGTGCTCGACACCAATCTTTCGCTCGCCAAAGCCGACGCGCAACTTGCGGTCGGCAGCACCCGCATGCTGAATTACACCGCCGGAGCAATGCTGATTGTGGCGGTATTGAGCTGGCTCTTCGTGTGGCGAGAGGTCGGCCAACCCATCAAGGCGCTCAAGCAGGGCACCGAGCATCTTGCCCAGGGAGAGCTTGGTTACCAGATCGAAGAGCGATCCCAGGACGAAGTGGGTGGCCTGGCTCATTCCTTCAACGGCATGAGCCTGCAGTTGCGCACGGCAAATGAAGAAATCGTCAACTGGGCAAAGACGCTCGAAGATCGGGTCGAGGAGAAGACGAAGGAACTCAATCGCGCCCACGATCACGTGCTGCACGTGGAAAAAATGGCTTCCATCGGAAAGATGGCGGCGGTAGTGGCGCACGAGGTAAACAACCCGCTCTCGGGGATTCTTACCTATGCCAAACTGCTGCGCAAGTGGGTAGGAACGGGAACCATCGAGCATGAAAAACGCCAGGAGGCAATGGAATGTCTGGAACTGATCGCCTCCGAGAGCCGGCGCTGCGGCGACCTGATCAAGAACCTGCTGACGCTTTCGCGTACCGCGCCCATGAACGTGCAGTCCACCGACCTGCATGCCGTGATTGATCGTTGCCTGCTGCTGGTGCGGCCTCAACTGGAGCAAGGCGGAGTCGAAGTGCAACTGAAGCTTGCGGATGACTTGCCGCTGGTGCCCTGCGATCCGGCACAGATTGAACAAGTGCTCCTGATATTGGTTATGAATGCCAAGGATGCTATGCCCCGGGGCGGCAATCTCTGGATCGAGGCTCGGCCGAACAACGCTGAGAGGGCAATCGAGATCCAGGTCCGCGACGACGGAGCGGGCATCGCTCCCGAGGTGTTGGCGCATATCTTCGAACCTTTTGTGACGACAAAGGAACGCGGACACAGTGTCGGGCTGGGCTTGGCGATCAGTCGCGGCATCGTGGAGCGGCACAAGGGGCGCATCGAGGTGGAATCACAGCTGGGCCGGGGTACGGCTTTCACCATAACCCTGCCCAGTCAAGCCGCTGAAGCTGCGCTGGCAGCCGTCGGCGACGGGAAATTCGCAGTAAAGGTGAGGTGATTGAAGTGAGCACACAGGGAAAACTTCTGATCGTGGACGATGAATTAAGCGTGCGCGACTCACTGGGCAAATGGTTCCGCGAAGAAGGCTACGACGTAACCACGCTCGAAAACGCCAACGACGCGCTCACCCAGCTCGCGACACAACGCTGGGATGCGGCTTTGGTCGATATCAAGATGCACGGCACCGATGGCATCGAGCTGCAACGCCGCATGCACGAAATCGATCCCGAGCTCCTGGTGATCATCATGACCGGCTATGCCTCGGTCGAAACTGCGGTCGCAGCGCTGAAGAATGGCGCCTATGACTACGTGACCAAGCCCCTCGACCCGGACGAAATCGCGCATCTGGTGAAGAAGGCGCTCTCTCATAAACGGACAGCCCAGGAGAACGTGCTCTTGCGCGAGACCGTCGCCGAAGTCGCGCGTCCGGAAGACATTGTCGGTCAGAGCGGCCCCATGCGCAAGGTCTTCGAGGCCATCGAGACGGTTGGTCCCACCGATGCTACCGTGCTGGTCACCGGCGAGAGCGGCACCGGAAAGGAACTGGTGGCGCGTGCCATCCATCAAGCCAGCCCGCGAAAGTTTCACCCTCTGGTCGCCATTCACTGCGGCGCTCTGACCGAGACGCTTCTGGAGAGCGAGCTCTTCGGGCATGAAAAGGGCGCGTTCACCGGCGCGCAGTACCGCAAGAAAGGCAAGTTCGAAATTGCCGAGGGCGGGACGGTGTTCCTGGACGAAATCGGCGACATCTCCCTGAAGACCCAGACCGACCTGCTACGCGTATTGCAGGAGCGCGAAATCACTCGAGTGGGCGGCAACCAAACCATCAAGGTGGACTTCCGCTGCATCGCCGCCACCAACAAGGATCTGGAAAAACTGATCGAGGAGGGTAAGTTCCGTCCCGATCTTTTCTATCGGCTTAATGTCTTCCGCATCGAGATCCCGCCGCTACGTGACCGAAAGGAGGACATCCCCGTACTCGTAAGCCACTTCGTGCAAAAATTCTCTCTGGCCATGAACAAACGCGTCACCCGGGTTGCACCCGCGGCCATGAACCAATTGCAGGAGCAGCCCTGGCTGGGGAACGTTCGCGAACTGGAGAACGCCGTGGAGCGCGCCATGGTTGTGGGCCAAGAGCCGGAGCTGAAGGAACAGGACTTCATCTTCAAACCTCAAGGCGCAGCTAACGGTGGGGGCAAGACCCTGGAGGACATGGAGCGCGCCCACATCCTGCGGGTAGTGGAACAGTGCGGAGGCAATCAGAGCCATGCCGCGGAGATACTCGACATCGACCGGGTCACTCTCTATCACAAGCTGAAAAAGTACGGCTGGACAAGGACTCCGGTGGAGACGCGATAAATAGTCCCGCGGTGAAGCTGAATCCAGCTTCTCCGTTCCCAGTTCTCAGCGCCGAATCGAACACTGAGAGCTGAGAACCGAGAGCTGAGAGCTGCCCCCATGAAGCTGCTGCAACTGTTGCCGATCGGGAATGTGGATGACGGGCTGATGAAGGATCTGCGGCCGGCCATCGAAGAAACTTTCCGCGTCTCCTGCAAGGTGCTACCTGTCCGGTTGGATCCCGAGTTCGCGTTCCACGGAGAGCGCCAGCAGTACCACTCGTCGGAAATCCTGCAGCGCATGCAGAGCCTGCTTACTGCCGACTCCTGGCGAATGCTGGGCGTAGCGGCTGTGGATCTGTACATCCCGATTCTTACTTTCGTTTTCGGCGAGGCCCAGATGGGTGGACCCTGCGGCGTGGTCTCCGTGCACCGGCTGCGCCAGGAGTTCTACGGCCTTCCGCCCGACCCAGCATTATTTCGCCAGCGCGCGCTCAAAGAAGCGGTCCATGAACTCGGCCACACAGTGAGTTTGACGCACTGCGAAGACTACCGCTGCGCCATGGCCCCTTCCCACGCCGTGGAATGGATCGACCTCAAGGAAAGCACGCTGTGCACGAACTGCCAAACCGTGGCAACACCAATGACGCGCGTCTCGTCGGCAGACATCTTCTGAAGCCAGAGCCAACTAGCCCGCGGCCCTGCAAAAAAATGTCATCCTGAGCGGGTGGCGCTTCGCGAAGCGAAGCAGCCGCGGAGTCGAAGGACCCCTACCCGCTCCAATGTCTCCAGCGCAGCGTCAAGGCATTCTTACCGTGACCGGTGTGGAGCGGACACTCCTGTCCGCTGCCTTTGACGTTGATTTTTGGCCGCCGGACGGGTTGCCCCGTCCAAGCTTCGCTTGGGCGGAGCCGATTTTTGGGGTAGGGGGCACCCCCCCCCACAAATTTCTGAATTCTTACCAAAAAACACCGGCCGCCGGGATGTTGAATCCAGGCGGCCGGTGTTTCGTAGGTCCTCGTCGAGGTGTTTCGCCTCGCTCGACTTATGACAGGAAGAACTCTTTTGCCAGCGACAGCCAGTCTTGGCCGGGGATCTGGTTTGCTACGTCGTTGATGGCCACTCCACCATCCTGGGCCAGCGCTCCCATCGCTATCGGCATCGGCATCCGGTGCTGCAGGCGGCTGGCCGACTCTTCCGTCCACCAGCGGGCGAGCGGGCCACCCAGCAAGTTCTTGAAGCTTGTCTTGGCATCGGGAGACTGCACCGTCACCAGCCAGCCTTCTCCGTAGGGATCGCGGAGCGCCAGTTTCGGGTCGCTCATGAGCGCCTGGTTGATTTCAGCCACCGTGCCCTCGATCGGCGAAACCATATCAACTGCAACGTCGTCGCGATAAAGTGTGCACATCTTCTGGCCCTGGCGAATCCACTGGCCGCGTTGCGGCAGCGTGATGTTCTCGACCGTGCCGGTCAGCTTGGAGGCGAAATCATCCATGCCGACCCGCACCAGGTTGGGGCTCTCACTCAATGCCCAGGTGTGACCGGGGTGGTAGCGGAGGTTCTCCGGCACCGCGAAGCCGCCGACCAAGGCGGGCTGAAGGCGGGGCGCAACCGCGTCATGCTTGGCTGGGGCGACCTGCAACACCGGGTGCACAAAAGCGTGGCGGGTACGGACGTAGTCAATCGTCAAGAAAGTTACGAAGAAGAAGAGAACCAGTAGGACTGTCATAAGTCACCTCGTCGGAGGGCCGTCTAGCGAGCCACTCAGCACTTTTCTAAAGGCAATTGCCATGCCAAGACGAGGCGAATTGGGAACCGGCGCGCTACAGGCTGCGATCTCCTGTGGAATGAGGCGGATAGGCGGAGGGCAAGTTCGTAGCACGGGGCTTTGCGATGAAATTGGCAACAACGCATTGATGGAAAACGCAACAGGCCAAAGCTCGTGTTTTCAGTGTTTGGAGCTGGACGTAGAGTGTGTGGGATTGGAATCAGTTACTTACGCGAAAGGCGCACACTGTTTAATCTCACAACAGCCAAAGTTGAAGAATGCAACGGTAAAGGAGCCTAGATTTCCCGCCGGGGCGAATATGGCGCTGCCCGGTCATCGTGCTCTTTGGGAAATTCCTGGGAGTTCTTGGCGATGTGTGGATTCGCCGTGCTCACCTCTTCACCACCACTCCAATCCCCAACTCGCGCAACTGACCCTCCGCCACCGGCGTGGGCGCTTCCATCATCAGGTCCTTGGCGGCGGCGGTTTTCGGGAAAGGAATGACTTCGCGCAAGCTATCCGCTCCCGCCAGAATCATCACGATGCGGTCGAGGCCGAGCGCGATCCCACCATGCGGAGGAGTGCCGTATTCGAGCGCTTCCAGGAAGAAGCCGAAGCGCGAGCGCGCTTCTTCTTCCGTCATGCCGAGGGCGTGAAAGATTTTGCTCTGTATATCCTGCCGGTGAATACGGATCGAGCCCGACCCCAGCTCCGTGCCATTCAGCACCACATCGTAGGCGAGCGCGCGCACCATGGCCGGATCGGTTTCCAGCTTGTCCATGTCTTCATCGTGCGGCGAGGTGAATGGATGATGCGCGGCGTTCCAACGCCTCTCGCCTTCATCCCACTCGAACATGGGAAAGTTGGTCACCCACAGAAAACGGTAATCGCCTTTTTGAAAAAGCTTGTGCCGGTCGGAATATTTTTGCGCCAGCGCCACGCGCAGCAGTCCCGCCGAGACATAGATGGCCATTTCCGCGGGCGTTACTTTGCGCTTGCTGGCCGGGTGCGCGTCTCCGGTTGCGCCGGACCGCGCCGAGCCCACCACCAGCACCAGCAGATCGTCGGCCGCCGCGGCCGTTTTCCCACGGACCTTTGCGCCGGCTTCGGGATGCTTATTCTCGATGCGCTTGAAGTCTTCGAACACGCGCGCTCCGCCCTTGGCCACAAACAGCGGCTTGATGTCGTCGCGCTCCTTGCGCGAAAGCTCACCCACGTGCGGAATGCGGATGGCAATCACGGGCAGATCTTTATTGATGGCCAGCGCTTCCAGATCGGAGGGCGCAAAACAATCGGCCACATCGGTGAAGGCGGGCACGCGCAGGTCGGGCTTGTCGATGCCGTACTGCCGGATGGCATCGTCGAAATCCATGCGCGGGAAAGGCGTCTTGATCTCATGGCCCGCGGCTTTGAAAGCCGCGGTCAGAAAGCCCTCCACCACTTCCCAAACCCGCTCCGGCTGCGGATAGGACATCTCGAGATCGATCTGGGTGAATTCGGGCTGGCGGTCGGCGCGCAGATCTTCGTCGCGGAAGCAGCGCACGATCTGGAAATATTTATCGAAGCCCGAGATCATCAGGATCTGCTTGAACAATTGCGGCGATTGCGGCAGGGCGTAGAACATTCCCGGCTGCACGCGGCTGGGGACGAGATAATCGCGCGCGCCTTCGGGCGTGGAGCGCGTCATGAACGGGGTTTCGATCTCGAAGAAGCCCT
>JBEKWX010000047.1:0-14374 GCA_049512675.1 Terriglobales bacterium
TCGACCCGGTGCGAGCGAGTTGCGCTTATCCGGGAATGTTTCTGCCGGTAGAGATTCAAGGGCGCTGGCTGGTGGATGGCATGCTCTCCCATCCCGTGCCGACGCGTCCTCTGCGCGAAATGGGCGCGGAGCGCGTCCTGGCCGTGCACCTGAAAGGGCAGTGGTCGAAAACGAGCGCGCCCCGGCATTTCTTTGACGTCATCGGGCAGTCCTTCGCGATCGCGCAGGACATGACGAGTTCGCTGTGGAGAAACGCGGCCGACGTAGTAATCGAGCCCGATGTCGCGGGTTTTGACTATGACGACTTCAAACGCGCTGACGAATTAATCCGCGTAGGCGAACTGGCAATGCGTCGCGCCCTGCCTCAAGTGCGCAAGTGGCTGGAGGTTCCGGCGGAACAGCCCGCCCCTGCAAAAGTGCCTGCCCTGGCAGCAGGACCCGCGCCCATGCCAGCCGATTGAAGGCACATGAAATGTGGAGCGACGGGCGTCCTCGCACGTCCCCGCGAAAACAACTAAAGTTTTCGCATCCCGCCATCGCTCCAGCGATGCCATAAGTTGAAATCGGTGCAGCCCCGGAGGGGCGACTGAGCTTAGCCCAGCGCTTCAGCGCTGGGAAAAGTGGGCGAAATGATTCAAGTCCCGGAGGGACGACCCAACTCACGCACACTCTTTAGGCCCTAGCCTCTGAACCCATAGGACGACGAGTCTGCGCCCACGACGATGTGCGGCGGATCACAGTTTTCCACCTCCCCCCGGAGTAAAATCCCGTTCTTGACCGGCTCGATCCCAAGGCCGATCTCGGCGGGAGGCTCTGTGTCGGATCCACTCTTCGGGGCAATGCGCCAAAGCATCATCGACGGCGCGCCAGATAGGGCCGTGGAACTGGCGCAGCAGGCGCTGACCAACGGCATCGATCCGCTCGAAGCGGTGAACCAGGGATTTGCAGCGGGGATCAAGTTTGCCGGCGATCAATTCGGCTGCGGCGAAATGTTTCTTCCCGATCTGCTCGCGTCAGCCGAAGCGATGAAGGCAGCCATCAAGATCCTTGAACCGGAGATGCTGAAGCGCGGCTCCGAGTGTAAGGTTCTGGGCAAGATCGTCCTGGGCACCGCCAGAGGCGATATTCACGACATTGGCAAGAACCTGGTTGCCACCATTCTCTCCGCCAGCGGATTTCAGATCTTCGATCTGGGTACCAGCGTGACCCCCGAGCAGTTCGTCGCCAAGGCCAAAGAAGTCGATGCCGACATCGTCGGCGTCTCCGCTTTGCTGACGACGACCATGGCCGGCCAGAAGGCCGTGATCGATGCGCTCGATCGGAATGGTTTGCGGCCACGGGTAAAAGCGATCATTGGCGGCGCCGCGGTCACCTCGAAGTGGGCTGCTGAAATCGGCGCTGACGGCTACTCTCGCAATGCCATCGATGCCCTGGAACTGGCGAAGAATCTGATGGGTAAAGTCGACAGCAAAGATATGAACAAGAGAACAGCTCTGGCATGAGACCCAGAATTCAATTGCTCGGTCCTGAACTTATCGGCCGCATTCTGCGCGAAGCGTTCGAACTGCTCATGAACCCCGGAGTGCGCGTGGGCTCGGCCGCAGTCGAGCTATTGCGGTCGGCCGGAGTTGACGTAGAAGTTGCGAACAACCACGGAGTGGCGCGTATCCCTGAGCGCCTGGTGCAGCAGTGCCTCGCATCGGCTCCGCACGACTTCTACCTCTACAACCGCCAGGGAGAGAAAGCCGTTCATTACGGCGGCGACGACGTGCATTTCGATCCCGGCTCCTGCTGCGTGCAGATGCTCGACCCCGAGACG
This sequence comes from Terriglobales bacterium, assembly GCA_049512675.1. Classification (GTDB taxonomy): domain Bacteria; phylum Acidobacteriota; class Terriglobia; order Terriglobales; family Acidobacteriaceae; genus Acidiflorens. Next base: position 1,820 of record JBEKWX010000047.1, read on the forward strand.
CTGGAAGCGCGGCCGTCCGAGACCCGCGACCTGGTGCGCATTGTCCAGGTCACGGAGACGCTGCCGCAGTTCGCCGCGCAATCCACCGCCGTAGTTTGTAACGATGCCCTGTTGTCCAACGACGCCTGTAACGGCAAGCATGCGCCTGGCGCGATCGGCGATCTCTACCGCCTGTTCGTCGTGCTGCAGTATTCCGACAAGCCCGTCGTAACCGGATCCTTCTCCGCCGCCGGCCTCGAAGGCATGATCGACCTGCTCGCTGCCGACAGCGGCAGTCCAGACAATTTGCGCCAGCAACCGCGGGCGGTTTTTGATGTGTGTCCCTCCCCGCCCTTGAACTGGTCGGAGTTCGGATCGCACAATTTGATCGATCTGGCCCGTGCCGGCGTCCCCGCGGAAATCGTCTCCATGCCACTGGCCGGCGGCACCGCTCCCGTGACCCTGGCAGGTTCCGTGACGCAGCATGCTGCCGAAGTGCTGGCTGGCATCACCCTGCATCAACTCGCGGCGCCGGGCGCACCCATAGTCTGGGGAGGTGCTCCAGCCATCTTCGACATGCGCACCGGAGGCGCGCCCATGGGCGCGGTGGAAACTGCCATGCTGAACATGGCCTGCGCCGAAGTCGGCAAGCATCTAGGCCTCCCGACCCACGGTTACCTGGTCGCGACCGATTCGAAGTTGGTGGATGCCCAGGCCGGCGCAGAGAGTGCCCGCTCGGCGACGCTGGGAGCGCTCGCCGGCATCAACATGATCTCGGGAGCGGGCATGCTCGAATCTCTCGCCTGTTTCAGCGTCGAAAAGCTGGTCATTGATGCCGAGTCGATTGCCTCGGCGTACCGGCTGGCAAGGGGCATTGAAGTCGGTAGTGACGAAGTTCGTAGTGACGAAGTACGCGGCGACCGCATTCGCAACGATGAAGCTCGCGACCAGAAAGCTGGCGACGAGAAAGCTCGCGGCGAGAAAGTTCCCCGTGAAACCCTGGCCACCGCCACGTTCGCGCAAATCGGCCTCACCGGAGAATTTCTCAAGCTCAAGGAAACGCGCGCTCTTTTTCGGCAGGAGCAGCATCTCCCCTCCCCGGTCATTGATCGCAGCGCGCGCGGCTCGGAACGAGCGACCGACGTTTTAACGCGAGTTCGCACCCGAGTCGACGAACTGGTCGGCAAGTATCGAAAGCCATCTCTTTCCGAAGACGTGCTGAGAAAGTTTCAGGCAATCGTCGATCGTGAAGCAGTCAGAGCAGGCGTTGAGGGTATCGAGTCGGGGAAGAACGTCGGGGTGGCCCAAGCCACAAAGTGAGAACTTGGCCGTTCCTCCGAGACTTGACTCATTGCTCCGACTTTTCGGTAGTGGTGCAGTTTGAAGCGGCTTTGAAAGGGCACGGCTTCAGCCGTGCCGTAAGCATCGCATTTTCATTGCGGCTTTAGCCGCTGAGGGACGGCAATTTTCAAAACTGCACCACCCACTTTTCGCAGCGCTGAAGCGCAGGGCTAAGCTTGGTTCGTCCCCCCGTTCGTGCTCTTGGCGGCAAGCGAGGTTCGCGCTTATGCTGAAAGTAGATTCGAAAGGCTCAGGTTTCGTTTGCCGATGATTTCGCTTCGCCTCTACACCCTGGCGCTGGGCACGATTGCCCTGGCCGCCGCGAGCTATGCCCTGCTGCGCCGCAAACCCAAATCCGCGAACGAGGTCGAACTCGAACGCCGCACTTGGTTGAATACGGTCGGGCGCATCACCGATGGCACGGTGATCGATGTCCAGGAAATCACGACTGCCGCGGACCGTCCGGCCACCATGCTGATTTACCAGTATGACGTGGCCGGCGTTTCCTATGAGGCCTCACAGGATGTCACGTATCTGCGGCAGTGGATCAATCTACATTCCTGCCGGCTCGGCCTGCCGACCTCAGTGAAATACGATTCTCGCAATCCGGGAAATTCCATGGTGATTTCCGAAGGCTGGATGGGGCTACGGCAGTAAACGGCTGCGGAAAGGTCAGAGGTTAGAGGTCAGATTGCAGAAATGAACAGATCTAACCTCTGCAATCTGACCTCTGACCTCTAACCTCGCACTCACACTTTCCCGAACGCCATTGCGACCATGTAAAGAACTTGTGCGGCCGCCAGCCCGATCCAGATTCGCTGACGAATGCGCGAGCGGCGTATGTCGCGCAGCAGGTCGCCGGCAGTAGGTACGATGGCCAGAGCCTCCAGCTTTTCCGCCGGCAACGCCACCGGTTGCAGATTGACTGGCCTCACCGCATCGGCCGGCTTCGGCTTGTCGGGATAAAACACTTTCGGCGTGTCCACGACTTCCGACCACAACGGCAGCAGGATCCAGGATTTCGGAATGATATCCAGAATCGGCTTGGCAGTCAGATGGAGGGCCGGCTGCGTTTCCGGCGCCACGCGATCGGCCAAATTCCGTAGCAGCGAGCCCCACCAGAAGTGGCTGAGTTGATCGGTGATGAGTTCGCCGACATCGACGGGCCGCGATTCAAGTTCGAGCGGCGGCAGGGTTTCAGGCGAAATCACGTCTCCAATGTTGGTGAACACGGTGCGAAACCAAGGCAGACGCAGACGCTCCCCCAGCAGTAGGCCGACGTCCAAAGGGCGTGAAGTGAGTTCGAGCGGCGGCAGTTTCGCCGACGCGAAGGTATCGCGAAGATTGCCAACCAGCGACCTCCAGAGCGGCTGCGTCAGGCTCGGCGGAGGCAGCAAATCCAGCGGAATATCCGGCTGTGCCACCGTAGACTGCGGATTGGGAACCCAGGCTTCAGCGGCATTTGAGCGGTAAGACATAAAGAATTCAGGATACTCCAGCGCGGCTCCATCAGCGCTCGCTTCAGCGCGTGCCCCAGAAGCTCACCAGCATGGCGTCCCGCAAGATCGTGGCATAAATCCACGCTGTCATCTTGAGCGAAGCGAAGGACCTATGTAATTGACCGCGCAAATGCATAGGTCTTTCGCTTCGCTCAAGATGACAGATCATACTTATGTCGCGAAGTTACGGGACACGACACTAGCGATCTTAGATGCTGCGCTGGAGTCTGTCACGCGTCTTTTCGCAGCTTTACGAGCTGCGAAGAAGTCGGCTTTCACCCCAGCCCCTAAGAGCGGCGCCCGCTCCCCTCGCCCGAACGCTCACTACCCTTGGTACATGCACTTTGATGCCGTTGAGGACCGGTCCGCACTGAAGCACAATCCAAAAAGCAGCATTTGAGAGGGATCTGCAATGGAGAAGCTGGCTTGAGCACCGACGCACAAGCGACTGCCAAAGCTCACCGGCAGGTACGGCGTTTCTCCCGCTATGGCTTCGACGCGCGCGTCCACGTGTCGGTGTTTCGCGAAGGCCGGATGACCACTTGCTGGGGCCGAACCAGCGAACTCGGCGAAGACGGCATCGGCGCGACTCTTTGCGCTGAGTTGCAGATCGGCGAAGTGGTTTCCCTGGAGTTTCCCATCCCAGTCGCGCCTCACGTCATAAAGGTGCGAGCCGCGGTGCGTTATAGCGAAGGACTGCACTGCGGCTTCGAGTTTCTGGTCGTGACCGGCGAGCAGAAACTGATGCTGCACCAGGTCTGCGTCGTTTTGGCGAACGCCTCCTGAGTCTTTCTGCCTTGGCCCATTGACCTTCATTACTGGCGTAACTATCAGCGGATAGCCCAGCCCGCTTACCATCTCACTATCCCTCCGTGCATACTGGGAAAGGACTGTATGGGTGAGAAAATCGTCCCGGCGGAAGCTTCGACCGAACTGCCGCCGGCGAAGGCGCTAGACGATGTTCTTGAGCACAGTGCGCCGCCGATCTCCCTTCAGACCTCCGATCCAGTCCCGGCCCACTCACCCACCAACGGCAACGCCGCCGAAGTCCCGTTCACGGCGGAGAAAGCCTACTACGAACAGATCATCGAGAACGCGCCGGAAGCGGTCAGTATCATCGACCTGGAGTCACGCATTCTGCGCATCAACGGGGAGTTCACCCGCTTGTTCGGCTTTACCGCGGATGAGGCCGCAGGAAAACGGCTCGAAGTGCTCATCGTGCCGCCCGATCGCTACGCGGAAACCGCGTGGATACAGGAGAGCATCGATACGGAACGCAAACTCGCGCTGGAGACGCGGCGCCAGCGAAAAGATGGCTCATTGGTCGAGGTGCTGCTCTCCACCTCGCGCGTGACGGTGAACGGCAAAGCACTTGGAGCGTACGTCTCCTACCGCGACATCACCGAGCAGAAGCGCGCCGAGGACTTGAATGCGGCCTTGTACGCCATCGCGGCGCGCAGCCAGTCGGCCGAGGATCTGCAACAATTTTTCGCCGCCCTTCACAACATCGTCGGCCAACTCATGAACGCGCGCAACCTTTACATCGCGCTCTACGATCCGCAGTCTCAGTTGTTGAGCTTTCCCTACTTCGTCGACGAACAAGACGAGATCCCCGCTCCCAAACCTCTGGGTCGCGGCCTGACGGAATACGTACTGCGCACCGGCGAAACTCTGCTGGCGACACCGGAAATCTTCGAGGAACTGATACGGCGCGGCGAAGCGGAGTTGATCGGTGCTCCGTCGGTGGATTGGCTGGGCGTTCCCCTGAAGAGCGGCACGACCTGCTTTGGCGCCCTGGTCGTTCAGAACTACAGCGAAAACGCCCGCTTCGGAGAGCGCGACCGTGAAATTCTGAAATTTGTTTCGCAGCAACTGGCCGCGGCCATCGAGCACAAGCGCTATGAAGAAGCGCTCCGCCGCTCCGAGGCCCGTTCCCGTTCTCTGATTTTGAGCGCCGCCTTCGGCATTTGCCGCTGCACACTCGGCGGAAGATTCCTGGACGTGAATCCGGCGCTCATCACCATGCTGGGGCATGAATCGGTCGAAGATCTTCTCCAGATCAACGCGCGCCGCGAAGTCTTCGTCAATCCCGAGGAGTTGGACCGGCTGGCCGAGGACTATCGCAGCACCGGAAGCCGGAATGGGGTGGAAGTGCACTGGAAACGCAAAGACGGGCGCGTCATCGTCGTGCGCCTCAGCGGCTGCGCCGCCACCATCAGCGATGAACCCGAGGAAGTATTGGAGTTGATCGCCGAAGATATCACCGACCGGCGTCAGCTCGAAGAGCAGCTTCGCCAGGCGCAAAAAATGGATGCCGTGGGCCGCCTCGCCGGCGGCGTCGCCCACGACTTCAACAACCTGTTGATGGTGATTAACGGATACACCGAGGTCTTGCTGGAGCAGTTGGAAAAGGGCAGCGCCATGCACCAGAAGGTCCAGTCCATCCAGCAGGCAGCCGACCGCGCCGCCACCCTCACCCGCCAGTTGCTGGCCTTCAGCCGCAAGCAACACCTCGAGCTCAAGGTGGTCGACATCAATACCGTCGTCGGCGACATGGAACGCCTGCTGCGCCCCTTGATCGGCGAAAACATCGAATTGGTTACCCGGCTCTCCACCCAAACCGGACACACCCGCGCCGACACCAGCCAGCTCGAGCAGGTCATCATGAACCTGGTCGTCAATGCCAAAGATGCCATGCCCGAAGGCGGCAAGCTCACTTTGCAGAGTTCCGACGTCACCGTGCGGCAAAACTTCAGCGAACAACGTTTTATCCAGCCCGGACGCTATGCCGTGATCTCGGTTACCGATACCGGCCAAGGCATGGACAAGGAAACCCAGTCCCGCATCTTCGAGCCGTTCTTTACCACCAAGGAAAAAGGCAAAGGCACCGGCCTCGGCCTTTCGACTGTCTACGGCATCGTCAAGCAGAGCAATGGATACGTGTTCGCCCAAAGCGAGGTCGGAGCCGGCACAACTTTCTACGTTTACCTGCCGCGCGTGGAAGATCCCGCCCTGGAGGTGAGCCCGGCCAAATCCCAGCAGAACGAAGCCGGCGGCTGCGAGACCGTTTTGCTGGTGGAAGACGAGGAATCCGTGCGCGAACTCGTGCGTCTAACCCTCGCCTCTCGCGGCTATAAGGTCCTCGAAGCCGAGAATGGCGAGGCTGGTCTGCGCATCGCCGAGACCTGCAAAGAACCCATCGATATCCTTATCACCGATGTCGTCATGCCCGGTATCGGCGGGCGTGAACTGGCAAAGAAGCTGCTCGCGCTGCGTCCCGGCACCAGCGTGCTCTATCTTTCAGGCTACACAGAAGATACCGTCATCACCCATGGCGCGCTCGGCCCCAACACCGCGTTTCTGCAGAAACCGTTCACGCTTCAGAGTCTCGCCGAGAAAGTCCGCGAGGTCCTGCGCTCCCGATCCGCACCCACGTCCGCCCCCAAATCAATCGCGAAATCGGCTTCGAACTAACACTCGCCGACGAACGAAACTTCCTCACTCATCACGCGACGGCACCAGCCTCGTGAGCAGGAAATTCATGCCATGTATCTGATTTAAAAAGAGTTAGAGATAGAGCCTTTAAGAACCAACTCTTCTTTCGGTAGAGACGGGGCTAGCCCCGTCTCCGCGTGCACACTTCCGGCCTCTATCAGTCGCGGAAACACTCCCGCCATTTTTTTTGCTGAAACTTAATTCTAAAATACGGGTTAGCGCATCCTAAGAAATAAAAGACAGGAGTGTCTTATGAATCCCCTGGCCTACACCAAGTGTGCCGGACGCCTGCTCATGGCTCTGGCGGCGATCGCAAGCATTCTATTGCTAGCCAGCTGCGGCTCCAGCAGCAGCAGCGGCCCGCCCGCGCCCAACAACCAAGGCTTCAACAACAGCAATCTGAAAGGCACCTACGTTTTCTCCATATCGGGCACGGACATTCGTTCGGGCAATGAGTCTTTTTTTGCATTCGTGGGGACCATAGCGGCCGATGGCAACGGCAATATCACGGGAGGCACCGTTGACATCAACGACGCGAACCTCCCTAGCCCTGGCGTGTTTCTCGCACAACCCGTCGGCAAGACCACATACTCAGTCAGCTCAGACGGTCGTGGCACCGCGCACCTTCCGACTGCTTATGGAAATTTTGGCCTTGATTTTGTTCTGACCTCAAGCACTCACGGGCTGATCACCCGTTTCGACCCCTTCGGGAGCGGCAGCGGCACCCTTGACCTGCAGGTCGGTGCCTCCCCAGGCTCGCTAGGGCCTCTTGCCTTCTCTCTTGCTGGTTCCGACCCGAGCGGAAATCCCTTGGGTACAATAGGAGCGTTCACGTTCAATACCTCCACCGGGGCCATTACCTCTGGCACTGAGGATTTCAACGACAACGGCAGTTCCACCGGGAGTACCATCGGGCCTGCGGATCTCGTCTCCCCATCCTCCCTGGTCTTGACAAGCAGCACCAACGGGACGGCACAGCTTGACAGCAGCTTCGCCTCGCTCGGCTTTGACGTCTGGGTGATCGACCAAAACCACCTGAAGTTCATCGAGACCGATACCACTTCGGGGTATGCCGTCTCCGGCGACGCTTTCCCGCAACTGACCTCCTTCACCCCCGGTCAGCTGGTCTTCACGCTTGCCGGCCTCGACTCTAGCAAGGGTCCCTTCGTCGCCGGTGGTTACGCAACCGCAGCCGCCAACGGAGGAATCAGCAACGGCACTGAAGATTACAACGCCGGTGGCACCATCGGCACACAGACCGCCGTTGCCGGGAGCTGCACTACGTTTACCGCGGGACGGTGCCAACTGGCCTTAACCGGTTTCAGCAACGGCGCCGCACAGTTGCTGTTCCAGTTGGCCGCCTATCCCTCCAGCGGTGGCGTTCTGTTGCTGGAAAACGACAGTCTCGGGCTAGCCCAGGGTGCGGCTTTCGCCCAAACCGAAACGTCATTCGCTGCCTCAACCGGCTACGGGCTAAATCTTTCCGGCGTAAACGAGAACCCCTGTTTAAATTCCGCGGCCGAGGTCGACGACATTGCCCAGTTCCTTGCCGGCAGTCCCGACACCAGTTCTACCGGCCCCGCGAACATGAGCGGCATAGTGGACGAAAATGACGTTGCTTGCCAGCTGAATTTCAATAGCGGCTTGAAGGGCATCTACATTCCGGATTCAGCCGCGGACGGCCGCGGCTCGATCGGCGTCTTGACCTCCGACACGCTCATCGGCGGATTAACCCTGCAGTACTACGTGGTTGACGGCTCAACCATGCTCTTTATCGAGGTTGACAGCAATCAGGTCGCGGTGGGGACATTCCAGGCGCAGAGTGCAACCAGCTCCGCAGCAGCGGCCCAGTCGCGCATGGCCATCGTGCACCCGGCAATCCGAGCACAGGGAGCCCTGCCGAGCAAGTAAACTTTGGACGGATCGGTAAAAGAGCAAGGGCGCGGCTCCCAGGCCGCGCCCTTTTTCTCGCAGTACCGTCCCTTCATCGCCTTTTGGGGAAAATCTTGTCAAGCCCCCGTTTTGACGATTTTCCGCGTAAGCCATTGAGTCGGCTAGGAAAATAAACGGAATTATCACCTTCACAAACCAAGAGTATAATTGCTGCGCCTTGAGGGGGGGCTGCATCAGTGTCTTTGGGCATTGAAAGGATGCCCCCTCTATGGCAGAGCGGAAGATTCTTTACGTACCGATCCTGAAATCCAAGGCTGGGGAACGATGGGCGTTGTCGCACCTGACTCCAGCGAGAAAAGCTAAGGTTCGCCCTCTATTGGAGTTCCACCCACCGGGAGCAAAGAGTCTCGGTGAGCATGTAGAAAGCATCTGCGAGTCCTTGCAAGCCGCATGGGGAGTAGATAGACTTGATCTCCTGCTTGATTATCGTCAACATGCGATGACGCTGGCCAATCACGTGCCAAACATTCCACATCTTGCCGATTGGCGTTTATTCATCGCCGCATCTGGCGTTTTCCCTGTGAGTCTCGCAAGTTTGCCGCTTCATCAATGGACCGAGATTCCAAGATATGATTGGGCATCTTGGCAAAATGCCGTTGAACATGGCTTACAGAGAGACCCGATCTTTTCGGATTACACGATGCGACCACCGGGTGCTCCAGCCGACTTTGGAGCACCGAGTGTTAATCTCCGTTACACGTTGGAAGATCATTGGCGCGTTCAGATGGGAGGAAGGTTTAGCGAGGGAGCGTCTCCACAGATACATGCAATGTGCGCTCAATTGGTGGCGTCCCCGGAGTATTCAGGCGTAGAGTTCAGTACTGGAGATGAAGAAATCGACCGCGTTTCGGACGATGATGAAGGACCGGGAGGGCCTACTCAGTGGCTACAGTGGTGCGTAAGCCATCATATAGAGTTCGTTGTAGAGCAGCTCGAACATGACGGTGCTTGAGAGCTTTTCTCACTTGCATTAGTCTCGACTTGATCTGACATTTGCTAAACTCTCGCGATAGCGGGGAAGGAGAATGTCAGATCAAGTCGAGACTAATGCACCTGATCTAGTAAACACTGGGTTGGCTGTGAGGGTTGCATGACACACGCCTCCATTATATGATCTGGGCATTGCCCAGACCGCGCCGTGCGTGTGCCATTATCGACCTTTCGCCACAAGGCCCGACCGTGAATCGGGCCTTGTGGCTTTTATAGCATCTTTCTTGGGAACTCAGTCAGAAAAGTTTCGATTACCAGTGATATTTGCCTGAGTCTACGCCGAAGCGCTCCTTGGTTGGCGTAGTGTCAGCCGCTTTCCTTCCGTTGCCCTCAGCGCCAGTAGCGTGCGCTCCGAATCATTCACTTTCCGGTGGTTGTACCGAAAATCGAATTCGTTGAGGTATTGCTGCAAGTAGCCGCGTCCCCAGTGATGGTAGGTGCCGTACACGCCGCGTCGCACTAGACCAAAGAACCCTTCGACAGTATTTGTCGTAACGTGCTGCCCGTTTTCATAGCGGGAATACTCTTTCTTGGCGTGCGTCACTACATCATGGTTCGGGAAGTCATCATGCATCCAGTGATAGACCACGTTTTCATCGGTCTGGATTCGCGTTCCTACCTCAACGTGTTCTTTCATGATCGGCTTGATGTTTTTCAGCGTCACACGCTCAACGTGGAACGAACGCACGCGGCTGCCATTGGTGCTTCGCTCCATCAGTGATACGACCGGACGTTTCTTGCTCTCCGCATGTCCAGTGCCGCGCAAACCGGTGCCAATTTCCTTCGGGCCAAGCCAAACTTCGTCGATCTCCACGATACCGCGCAGCTTTTCAATCATGCCGTGCTGCGTCATAGCGAAGCGGAGACGGTGACACATGAACCAAACCGTCTTGTAGCTGATACCTGTCATGCGGTGGATCTGATGTGCCGACATTCCTTTTTTGCTGGCGCACATTAGTGATATCGTGATTTATCGTCAATTGACAAGATTGCCTACCAGTTGGAGGCTCGAATAAGAAGGAAAGAGGAAGCCGCACCACGACTTCGAGGATAGACGTTCTCATTCGTCACAAACAGTCACGGCGTGACACTTCTGCTCTCAAAACTGCAAGCACTTTCGTAATGTGCCGTGCTCATCTGGACGTGCCAGAACCGGACCTGATCCGCGACAGTAGTATGTAGCACTTGCTGTAAGGTGCCCAAAATGGCTACGGTAATCGTTAAGCCTCAGAAAAACTCAGTGCTTTCGCTATTGGCTGGCGGGTTGATCGCTGTCTTTCTGCTCCTAATCTTCTTCGAGAGCAGCATTAAGAGTCCGGTTTTCGATGAGCCGCCGCACCTCGCCTCGGGGCTGTACTATTTGGAGAAAGGCGAGTTTCGAGCCAACCCGCAGCATCCACCGTTACTGAAGGAGATGAGCGCAGTTGCCCTGCTGCTGGGCGGGATTCATTGGCCGAAAACGCATGGCGGGGAATGGTCGATTGGAAACTCGATCATCGCGGAGAATGGCCCGGGCAGGGTGATGTTCTGGGCGCGGCTCCCTTTCATTCTCGTCGCATCTCTGCTGGGCGTTCTGATTTATGTATGGGGCCGCCAGATGATCGGCGCTCTTGCGGCGGTGGGCGCGGTATTCCTATATGTGCTGGACCCGACCGTGCTGGCGCACTCATTTCTGGTCACGACGGACGTCGGACTAGCGGCGTTCAGCGTTCTTTTTGTCTTCGCAATCTGGAACTATGTGCGGCGTCCCACCCTTAACCGGCTACTGTTGTGCGGTCTCGCGATGGGAGCCGTTATGGGCACAAAATTTTCGGCACTGTTCCTGGTGCCGGTGGCACCGCTGTTGTTGGCAGTTGCTGTGTTCTGGCCGGTCGAGCAGGGACCTGGCCGCAAGCCCACGTTTCTCGATCCATATTGGCCCTCGACGCGTTTGCCACCCGTAGGGAGAGTCGCCTCATGTGCCTGCGCCTTCCTGGCGATGTGCGTGGTGGCAGTTGTGGTGATTCAAGCGCTTTATTTCTCTCCGAATGGCCCATTGCTCTATCTCAGAGGGCTCCGCCAGGTAAATGCTGACCACGTTCAGGGCTATCAGTATTTTATGGCCGGAAAGACAGCAAAGCACTTCTGGAGTTATTTTGCCGTCGCTTATCTCCTAAAGGAGCCGATCGCAAGCATCATTCTAGTAGGCATCGGGCTTGTGACGTTGATACGGAGCAGAACGATTACTCCCATTAGAAAGCTGTTTCTCGTGTTGCCCCCGGCAGCCCTATTTGCAGGCTACACGATCTTTGCAGATGCCTGTGGATTCCGCTATGTGATTCCCGTATTGCCGTTTGCTTATTTAATCGGAGGACTGGGCCTTGCAACGCTCATGCAAAATGGAAGGAAATGGGGCGGCTACGCGGCTGGAGGTCTGTGTGCATGGATGATTCTTGCGGCAGCGGGAGTCTATCCCGATCACTTGTCGTATTTCAATGAGGCGGCTTGCCTGCGAACTCCGAGCCAAATCGGAATCGATGGAGGGACAAGGTGCGGGCCATTGTGGTTGGATGACAGCAACGTCGATTGGGGGCAGGGGCTGAAACAATTGAGAGCTTGGGCCGATCGCAATGCGCAAGGACGGGTGGTCCGGTTGGCGTATATGGGCAGCTTCTCTCCAGCCAGTACCCAGAGTTCTTCGGACTTAATGCGTGCCTTGTACGGCCTTGCCTACGAAAGCATCGGCCTTGCAGAACTGATGCGGGATGATCCCGCGCCGGGGCTCTATGTAGTGAGCGCACACTTACTGGCGCGCACTCTAGCCTATGGAGGTGCTAATGCGTGGGTGTGGCGTACCCGGCCGGTTGCCATCGTTGGGCACTCGTTCTATGTTTATGATATTCCGCCAGGTTTCGGAAGTGCCGGTTCGCCCCAGAATGCGGCGCCGGTGCCCGTGACTCAGAAGGTGCGAGACGACTCCGCAATGGTTCGCCGGACGCCATAAATTCTGTTCACTGCATTGCGTAGGATCGACGCTAGAAGGCGTGGCGAGTGCGTTTTGTCCATCGCCAGCTTGGCTCCCGAGCAGCGTGCCGGTGTAGTCGGACTGATCAATCTCAACGGCGACCATCTCGCTTCCGATCTTGGTCCCGAACTGATGAAGATTGTGCTTGGCGTGCGATAAATGGCGAGAACAGGGGTGTTGAAAAACTCAGTGCTTGGACTGATCTTGTGCGGGCTGGGGGAGTGCTAGTGAGTTTTTTCTCTTCTTTTCTAGGTGGTGAGAACCTGTGGTGCCGTCGGTGGGCTTAGGAAGCGG
>JBEKWX010000048.1:0-14193 GCA_049512675.1 Terriglobales bacterium
CAGACCGATCCGTACCTGTCAACCGCAGCCGCGGCGGCTGCCTTGGCCGGACCGCTGCACGGCGGCGCCAACGAAGCCGTTCTAATCATGCTCGATGAAATCGGTTCCAAGGCGAATGTCCCTGCCTACATCAAGAAAATCAAGGAAGGCAAGGGCAAGCTGATGGGCTTTGGCCACCGCGTCTATAAGAACTACGATCCGCGCGCCAAAATCATCAAGTGGACGGCGGAGAAAGTATTCGCGGTCACGGGCGGAAATCCCAAACTTGACATCGCGCTGGAACTGGAGCGAATCGCTCTTGAGGATGAGTATTTCGTCACCCGCAAACTGTATCCCAACGTGGACTTCTACTCGGGGATCATCTATCAAGCCATGGGCTTCAGACCGGAGATGTTTACCGTGCTGTTTGCCATCCCGCGCACCTCAGGCTGGCTGGCGCAATGGCAGGAACTGGTCGTCGATCCGGAGCAGAAGATCGCGCGTCCGCGGCAGGTCTATACCGGACACGACGTACGGCAGTTTGTGCCTCCTGAGAAACGCGCTTCGGTACTGGCCACAACGCGTTAAAGCGTGGCGCCCTAGGTGCCTGGCAGACTTCGGTCGCTGGCGTCCCCGGGCTTCGCGTCCATCTAACTCTGACGAGTGCCCCGCCCAAGCTTGGGCGGGGCACTCGTCGTTTACTGCCTCACTGCGGGCTTCGGAGTAAGCACCCCCTCATGCCCTAGCAGCTTGCAGGAAAAGTCTGAGTTCGCGCCCCAGCCCCTAAAGGCGCGTCTGATTTCGAAGCACTTACTATCGCTAAAGCGATACCCTGATACGACGCCTTAGTTTTCCGCCGCCCGCTGGGGGTGAGGCCTTCTTCAAGGCGGCGCGCGCCTTCAGGTGAGGATGGAGTCGTCGAGCCGTTTGCGGCGGAAATCGGCGACGTGCTGCACGAAGGCCAAGATCAGCGGATGCGGGTTGTCCTCGCGCGACGAAAATTGTGGTTGGAATAACGTCGCGATGAAAAACAAGTGCGCGGGCGATTCGATGGCGCGGCATTCTTCCTTGGAGCCGCGGGCCACGACCGGAAAGCCCGCTTCCATAGCCATCCATTCGAACTCGGGGTTCAGTTCGTAGTTGCAGAAGTATTCTTCCGCAATGATTTCTTTTCCGTAGTACGCCGCGAGATAGGAGCCGGGACGCAGGCGGATCTCGTTCACTTTTCCGGAGAGCTTAGGCGCGTTCGGATCGCGGTTGGGAACGGCGCAGGCGACGGGATAGATGACGATGTTCCTGGCGTGCGGATCTTCTTCGGCGGTGGTGGCGTCGTGAATGCCGAGCACGTTGCGGGCGCACTCGATGAGCGTGTACTGAAAGCCTCCGCATGTGCCGAGAAATGGCCGGTCGTGGACGCGGGCGAACTCGATGCCTTTGAGCATGCCGTCGAAACTTTTGTAGGGGCTGCCCGGCGAGGCCCACAGGCCGTCGAAGGAATCGAGCGTGGCGGCGGCTCCGGGCTCGAGGAGCGAGGGCGTGGGAAGCCAGGCTGATTCGATTTTGAGTTGGAGCTTCCGAGCCGCGTGCTGGAGCGAATCATTGGTCGCGTGATGGGAGCGGAATTCGGGATTGAAGTCGCCGAGAATTCCGATCCGGAGGGGTTCGATCACATGGGACATTCTAAATTAGCGGTTCGCACCCGGCGTTGCGCAGTTAGCTACTGCCTTCGCAGAACGAAAAAGGACATTCGTTTTCGTGATTGATTGTCGCGAAGAAAATTGGGGGCGAGCCCCGCTCGCCCCCGGGTGGGGTTAGGCTGCGGTCCTTTTGGATTTGCCCGACCGCGCGGATGCAGTTGCCGGTGCAGCGGGCTTTCCGGTAAGCGCTGCCTCTAACGGGACTCCATCCGGACTGCCAAGTCCGGTGCATGGATCCCATCCCGGGGCCGCGCTAAAGGCGCCGTTGTTGCCTTGAGTTATGTCGTGGAATCCCGATGCTTCGACGGCTTGCGCGTAGATCAACGGGTTCACGAACCCGATCGGTTTCCCGAGTTGTTGGTTGATTCGCGCTACCAGCGCGGCCCATAAAGGAGCAACCGCACTGGTGCCACCGACGACTTCGTTCTCGCCATCGACGAGAATGTTGTAGCCGGTGTTGGGGTCGGCATCGCCGGAGACGTCTGGTACGCCTCGTCCGCCACCCTGAACTGTGGGCGCCGGGACATCGAAGCCAGTTTGCCAGGTCGGAAGCGGGAACACGGCGCTCACTCCGCCGCCCGTTGCTCCTCCATTCGGCTGGTCGTTCCACACTGTTTCGTTGACAATTTGATCGTTCGAAGCTTGCAGTGTGGTGCCGCCGCAACCCAGTGCGAACGAACTGGAAGCCGGGAAATCAACGTGGTTGTTGCCGTCGTTAACTCCATCGGAAGAGCCATTGTCACCGCAGGCTACGCAGACGGTTACACCCATGGCCGCGGCCGCTTGAAAGGCATCGTTGAAGTTGGTGAGTGCCTGAGACGTCCATTGCGACTCGGCCGCGCCCCAGCTTATGGAGATGACCGAAGGCTGATTGGTGCTGTCGTGTACGGCGGTGGTGATGGCGTCAAGAAAACCCTGATCCGTGTTCGGGGCAAAATAGACGACGATCTTGGCCGCCGGAGCAATGGCGCCCACAACTTCAATGTCGAGCATCACTTCGGTGTCGGCACTGTCCGGAGTGGTTGGACTGTTGGTGCCTCCATCGACGGATACGGAGATGACTTGCGGTACGCTGATATTGAGCGAGCTGAAATAGTTGCTCAGGTCATCGAGCTGAAAGCCTCCACCCAATTCAATGATCCCGATGCACTGGCCGGTTCCGTCGCCGGGCGGGTAGTCGTAGATTTGCGCTACTTCATTGGGATCATACGTACTGGTAGAGACGCTGGTTCTAAGCCCGCCGGTTGACGGCAGGCGCCTGAAATGCGGTTCTGCCTGCGGCCGGTTGTCGAGCCCAAACACTCCCGTGATGATGTCCGCGTACTCGGCTGGCACGCTGATGGCGCCGATACGGCCGCGGAAATTTCCCTTGGGGTGGCTGTACTCTTTCAGTTCCACATGGAAGGCTTTTTCGAGACTGCTTACGGTTCCTGACACCATCACGGTCCGGCGCGCGAGTTCCGTTCCGGTCTCGTGAACCTTCAGGCCGAATTCCTGGGCGAACTTCTTAACTTGGTTGAGATCGGCAGGATCGGCGCCATAGGCATTCTCGAACTCGACGCGCGCCATGTGCTTGAAGCCGGGTTTCTCGAGGGCACTTCTTAATTCCTTATGCTTCGCCTCCGATTTCGGGCGAAGCCGTATGGAGACTTCAATCGTTTGGTCCGCATGCGAATTGTGGATCAGACGGGCACCACGGACGGGCTGGCGTTCAGTGCCTGAAAGAATGGTGAATTTTCGAGTGGAAGTCACAGATGCTCCTTCGTTCGGGGGAACAGAGCGGCCAGGAACTGATCGCGACAGGAAGTCGCACGGATAGGGATTGCAGGGCGTCCCGCCGCTCAGATGGGACCCGAAACTCGATCAGCATAGCAGAAGGATGAGAGGTATCAATGCAGAATCGGTCAAATAACTCGGAATGGCAGGTGGGATTTTTCCCAATTTGGCACTTATCGGGCGACCCTTGGCCGAAAGATGATGCCAGTTTCCTCCAACAACCGTCGCGAAGACTGGAGAACGAGCCGAATGCATGACTTTAGTAATCGTGGGGCGGGGGTAGCGCGTTGCTGGTGCGGAGGGTGAATCCTAAAATCAAGGCGGGACTCTCTGTCCTCACAACCGTGTCCTAAGACCGCTCATGCCGGAAAATCCTAATCGTGCCGAAGTAGCCCGCCGCGTAGAAAAAGCCGAGAAGCTTTTACAGAAGGGGAAAACGGCCGATGCGCTGTTGGAATACCTGCAAATCCTGGAAAGCGATCCGCAAAACGACAATGTGCGGCAGGTGGCGGCGGACCTGTGTCTCTCTCTAAATAAGGGAGCGCAGGCGGTGCGGCTGCTGGGAGAGTTGTTTGACCGGCAGGTGGCGTCAAAGGATGCGACGCGAGCGAGCCTGACCTATAAGAAGCTGGCGCGGTATGCCAACCCGACCTGGGAACAGAAAGTGCACTTTGGACAACTGCTGGAGCATTCCAACAAGAAGCTGGCGATCGGGACGTATGAAAATGCGCTGGAGGACTTGCAGCGGCAGGGACGAAAAGAAGAGGGGTTGCTGGTTTTGCGGCGGATTGTGAGCCTGGAGCCATCGCAGCAAAACCATTTGCGGGTGGCGGAATGGGCGGCGGAACTGGGCGAGCACGTGCTGGCGTCGCAGTCATTTCTGCAATTGGCGCAGCTGATGGAAACTTCGGGCGGAAACGCGGGTCCCTGGTTCGAGCGGGCCTATACGGAGAATCCGACGGATCCGAAGATCGCGTTGGCCTATGGCAAGAGCCTGCTGTCGCGGGGCGAGGCGGGGGCAGCGATTTTTATTTTCGAGCCGCTGGTGCATTCCGGAGAAGCATCGCTTGACCTGCGCGACCTGTATGCGCAAGCGCTGCTGTCCGCGGACCGGTGCGTGGATAGCGAGCCGCTGATCTGGCAGATGTTCGAGCAGAACCCGGCGCGCATGCACCAGGTGGTCAGCCTGATCGGAAAGATGATCGATTCCGAACTGGATGCGGAGGCGGTGGCACTGGCGCGGAAGCTGGAAGCTTTCCAGCGGCGGCGTGGGGAACGACGATCGTTCATCACGACCATGCAGGAACTACTGGCATCGCACCGTCCGTCGGCGGAAATGCTGGAATTTCTGGCGGAGATGTTCAATGCGTCGAACCGCGAGACTGACTACGCCCAGGCGCTGCTGAAGCTGTTCGATCTGTATTGCGCGAAGCACGATTACCAGAAAGCGGGAGAGTGCCTGGACCGGGCGGCGGAAGTGGATCCGTACGAGCCGGGACATCAGAAGCGGGTGGAAGCGCTGCGGGGCAAGATCGACGATCAGCGTTTCAGGGTGATCGCATCGCGGTTCACGACGGTGAAGAAGGAAGAGCGGGAAGTTGAAGCTAAGGTCCAGGAGCCGACGTTGGGAGCGGCCGCCCTGCAGGATCTGATGCTGCAAGCCGAGATCCTGGTGCAGTACGGGATGCGTTCGAAGGCCATGGAACGGTTGCAGCGCATTCAGGAACTGTTTCCGCGCGAGGAAGAGCGCAACCAGGAGCTGCAGAAGTTATATATTGCGGCCGGCATTGAACCACAGTACGCGAAATCAGCACCGACGACGCCGGCTGCGCCGGCAGTGGCGGGTGGCGAGCAGGCTGGGCCGGCGGCTGCGACAGCGGCGGCTGCGGCGAGCGAGGCGGCCGACGTCAGCAGCCTGGCGAAAGTGGCGGAAATCACGCGCGCGCTCTATCGCCAGGGAAATGCGGAAGGAGTCTTGAAAACGGCGGCGCACGAAATCGGCGCGAACTGGCGGACGGCGCGCTGCATTGCGGCCTTGCGCAAACCGGGTCTGCCGCCATCGAGCGTACAGGAATACCACATGGAGGGGCTGATTCCAGCGAGCGCGGCGGCGCTGGTGAGCCTGGTGGAAACGCTGCAGGATCTGGCGGTGGCGCGAGGCACGGTGATGATCGGCGATGCGACAAACGCTCCGGAGTTAATGGACGTGCGCAGCGCGGTCGAAGAGTTGCAGATCGAATCGCTTCTGGCTCTGCCGCTGACCGAAGGCAATAGCAATGACAACAACAAGGACCAGATCGGAGTGCTCGTCCTGACCCAGAACTCCGGCCGGGTGTGGCAGGCTACGGAGGTGCTGGTGATCCGGACGTTGAGCGACCAGGTGTTGATCGCGCTCAACAACGCCGGGCTGCGGCGGCTAGTGAAAAATCTTTCCGTGACGGACGAGAAATCGGGGCTGCTGAAACGGGCTTCGTATCTGGATCTTCTGCAGGCGGAAACCCGGCGCGGGTTGCAGCAGGGGACGGCGGTGACGGTGTTGCTGATGCAGTTTGGACGGCGCAACGCGCTGATCAAGGAGTATGGCGAGCCGGCGGTGACGGCGGTGATGGAGCAGATCGGGCAGCGGATTTCGGCGAACATACGGACCAACGATTTGGCGTTCCGCTATGAAGCGACGACCGTCGCGCTGGTGCTCGGCGACACGGGCGAGAAAGAAGCGCTGCTGGCGGTGGAGAAATTGCGGCGACTGCTGGTGGAGGTACGTTTCCCGGGTAAGGACCAGGGAGTCGAGTTCAGCGCCGGTCTGGCGCAGGCGGTGATGCGGCAGCATTTCGATCCGGTGGACATTGTGACCGAAGTAGCCAACCGCGCCGATCACGCGCTGGAGCAGGCGATCGTGCAGGGCGCGGGGCAGATTGTGAGCCAGGCGCCACAGTTCGCTGCTTCGGCGGCCGTGGCGTAGGGTTCACCGCCGAAACGCCGGGAAAATCCAAATCTCTAACGCTGAGGACGCGGAATACTACGCGGAGTTCGCGGAGAAAATCTTGGCGGATTCTTCTTGCGTTCCGAAACTTCTTCGAAGCGATGAAACCCAAACTTCTCAGCTAACAGGTCACCGCGTGAAACTTAGGCTACAGCTGAAAGCTGACAGTTGATCGCTGACAGCTGAGAGCTGAGAGCTGCTCTGTTAAACTCACAGGTTGGCCTTGGGCCAGCGCACTCTTCTATACAAGTTGGTATTCATGTTGAAACCTGGAGACATTGCCATTGTCAGCGGGGCGCGTACGCCCTTTGGACGCTATTGCGGGAAGATCAAAGATTACACGGCGCAGGAACTGGGCGCGGTGGCGGCGAAGGCAGCGATCGAGCGGGCGGGAATCGATGCGAAAGAGTTTGATCATGCCGTGTTCGGCAACGCGCAGCAGACTTCGGGCGACGCGCTGTATGGAGCGCGGCACGCGGCGTTGCGGGCGGGCTTGCCGATTGAGACTCCGGCGCTTACGGTGAACCGGCTGTGCGGGTCGGGGATGCAGGCGATTGTCAGCGCGGCGCAGATGATCCAGACGGAAGAAGCGAAGGTGGTGCTGGCGGGCGGGATGGAATCGATGTCGCAGGCGCCGTTTTCGATCCGGGGGCGCGATGGATTCACGCTGGCTGCGGGCGGAAAGCTCGAAGATTCGCTCATGGTGGCGCTGCTCGATACCTATTGTGGACTGTACATGGCGAATACGGCGGAACTGTACGCCGAACAGCAGGGCATCACGCGGCAGGCGCAGGACGAATTCGCGATGCGCTCGCAGCAGACGGCCGATGCGGCTTACAAAGCGGGGCGCTTGCAGGAAGAGCTGACGCCGGTGCCGCTGCGGAATTCCAAGGGCGAGGCGACGGGAGAGATGCTGACTGAGGACGATCATCGGCGTCCACAGACTACGCTCGAGGGGCTGGCTAAGCTGCGGGCTGCGTTTGGGAAGAACGGGACGGTCACGGCGGGGAATGCGAGCGGGATCGTCGATGGTGGGGCGGCGGTGGTGGTGATGTCGCTGGAGCAGGCGCAGAAAAGGAATCTGAGTCCGCTGGGACGGATTGTGAATTGGGGAATTGCTGGCGTCGAGCCGAAGATCATGGGGAGCGGTCCGGTGCCGGCTACGAAGATTGCGCTGCAGCGCGCGGGGCTGACTTTGGATTACATCGATTTGATTGAAGTGAACGAAGCGTTCGCGGCTCAGTATCTGGCGGTGGAGAAAGAGTTGGGACTTGATCGCGAAAAAGTGAACATCAACGGCGGAGCGATTGCGCTGGGGCATCCGCTGGGAGCGACCGGGACGCGGCTGGTGATCACGCTGCTCTATGAGTTGCGGCGGCGGAAGAAGAAGTACGGGCTGGCGACGGCGTGCATTGGCGGCGGGCAGGGGATTGCTATGGTGGTGGAGAGCTTGCACTGAGGCCCCTTCGCTATGCGGAGAAAGAGCTTAACCACAGAGGTCACAGAGGAACACAGAGGAAGGCTTCGTTTACCCGGTGTTCCTCTGTGCCCCCTGTGGTGAAAAAAGGACTCGTATGGAAATCAAGAAAGTGGGCGTTCTAGGATGTGGCTTGATGGGTTCCGGCATCGCGCAGGTGTGCGCTACTGCTGGGTTTGAAGTCACTGTGCTCGAAGTTGAGCAGAAGTATCTCGACAAGGGCTTTGCCGGGATTGAGAAGTCGTTGGCTAAGTTTGCTGAGCGCGGTCCCGAAAAAGGCGGAATCACTCCGCAGCAGAAGGACGAGATTCTTGCTCGACTCAAGGGGACTACTAACAGAGTCGAGCTGGCTGATTGCGACATTGTTATTGAGGCCATCATCGAGAACGTTGAGGAAAAGAAGAAGATGTATGCGTCGCTCGATGGGATCGTGAAAAAAGACGCGATCTTTGCTTCGAATACTTCCTCCATCTCGGTGACCGAGCTTTTGACGGCGGTTAAACGCCCGGAAAGACTTATCGGGATGCATTTTTTTAATCCCGTGCCGCTGATGAAGCTGGTGGAAGTGGTGAAGACGATTGTCACCGCTCCGGCGGTGTACGACGCGGCCTACGAGTTCGCGCAGAAGCTGGGCAAGGTTCCGGTGCGCACTTCGGACAAGACGGGATTCATCGTGAACCGGCTGCTGGTGCCGTATCTGCTGGATGCGATCCGGGCTTATGAAGAGGGCGTGGGGTCGATCGAGGACATCGATAACGCTATGAAGCTGGGCTGCGGGTATCCGATGGGGCCGTTTACGCTGCTGGATTTCGTCGGCCTCGACACGACTTATTACATCACGCTTGTGATGTATGACGAGTTCAAGGAGCGGCGGTTCGCTTCGCCTCCGCTGCTGAAGCGGCTGGTGATGGCGGGGTGGTATGGGCGGAAGACGGGGCGGGGGTTTTATGATTACTCGGACCCGAGTAAGCCGGTGGCGGGGAAGTTCTAAGAGCTCACCACGGAGGCACGGAGACACGGAGAAAAGCCAAATTCATATTTGAACAAGAGATTGAGTCTATGACCTACGAAAACATACTTCTCGAAAAGAAAAACTCCATCGCTTACGTCACCGTCAACCGGCCGAAGGTGCTTAACGCGCTCAACATGGCCACCATGGAAGAGTTGCGGGCGGCGTTCACTGACATTAAATCCGACGCCTCGATCCGCGTGGCGATCTTAACCGGAGCGGGCGAGAAGGCTTTCGTCGCTGGCGCCGACGTTGGCGAACTGGCAAAACTGAATACGGTCTCCGCCAAGGAGTATGCGCACAGGGGGCAGGCGGTGCTCGATCTGATCGAGAACCTGGGGAAGCCGGTGATTGCTTGCGTTAACGGATTTGCGCTGGGCGGTGGATGCGAACTGGCGCTGGCTTGCACCATGCGTCTGGCGAGCGAGAACGCGAAGCTGGGGCAGCCGGAGGTGCACCTGGGGATGGTTCCGGGATATGGCGGGACGCAGCGGCTGCCGCGGTTGGTGGGCAAGGGCCTGGCGATGCAGATGGTGCTGGCCGGGGAGATGATCACGGCGCAGGAAGCGCATCGGATTGGGTTGGTGAATGAAGTGACGGCGGCGGCGCAACTGATTCCTCGCGCGGAGGCGATTGCGGCTAAGATTATCGCGAACGCTCCGCTGGCGGTGCAATACGCTATGGAGGCGGTCAACAAGGGCATGGAGATGACTTTGGCCGAGGGACTGTATCTGGAGGCGACGCTCTTCGGTGTCTGCTGTGCCACCGAAGACAGAAAAGAAGGCACGACCGCGTTTCTGGAAAAACGTCCGGCGCAGTTCAAGGGAAAGTGAAAACATCGGGTGATCGGGTCATCTGGCCATCGGTTGATCTGAAAGTCACTCCGTGGTGCGATTAGAACTTCGATTAGAACAAGGGCGGATCAATCCTATGCTGAAATCTCTTCATATCGGGCGCTATGTGGGCGACCCGAACGACCTGCGGGTGCTCGCGGAGTTCCTGCATGCAATTGGATTCGACGCGGTTGACGACAAAGATGGGCGGTCGGCGATCCTGTCGGCGCCGCTTGCACTGCTCAGCCTGAACTCGCTGGCGAAGGAATATCCCGACGAGGTGCGCGAGCGCTTGAAAGATGTGAGCCGGTTGCTGGTGATCGAGGTTACGAATCCGGACGAGGTGTTTGAGATCGCGGAGAAGCGGAAGTTCAGGCTGCTGGCCGACGTGAGCACCTCTACGACGCTTAAGACCCCTGAACGCACCTTTTCGCTGGAGTTGCCGGGGGAAATCGTCCTCACGATTCATGGCAGGCCCGAGGAGGTTGGGGCCGCGATCGAAGGGGGGCTGGACGCGGCGGGAAAACGCTTTGCCATCGTGGTCTCGCGCTTCAACTCCTTCATCACCGAACGGCTGCTGCAGGGAGCGCTCGATGGCCTGCGGCGCGCTGGCGCGGAGAGCGACGACATCGCGCTGGTCCGCGTTCCCGGGTCGTTTGAAATTCCCTCCGCCGCCCGCACGCTCGCGAAAACCAAGAAATACGATGCGATCATCTGCATTGGCTGTCTACTGCGCGGCGACACGCCGCATTACGACGTGATTGTGAACGAGGTGACTCGGGGGATCGGGCAGTCGGCGCAGGAGACTGGAGTACCGCATGCGTTTGGAGTGCTGACCTGCGAGACGCTGGAACAGGCAATTGATCGCGCCGGGCTGAAGATGGGCAACAAGGGATTGGAGGCGGCGCTGGCGGCGGTGGAGATGGCGAATCTGAAGGAAATCGTCGTTCGCCGTTCGTCGTTCGCTGGTCGCAAAGGCAAAACCAAAGGCAAGCGCAACAAGGCGAAGCGTTGACTCCTCTCATAGTGCAATCCAGCCTATACACTAATAGCGAATAGCGAACGACGACTCATGGGTACTCGACGCAAATCCCGCGAACTGGTTCTGCAGATGCTGTTTCAGGCGGACATGGGGAAGCAGACGCCGGAGCTGGTCCGGAAGACGTTCTGGGCCGAGCGCACAAACGTGGAGGACGAGGTGCGCGGGTTTGCCGACGATCTGTTTCGCGTGGCCAGCGACCGGCTGGTGGAGATCGACGGGCTGATTGGGAAGCACACGCAGCACTGGCGCATGGACCGGATGGCGACGGTGGACCGGAATGTGCTGCGGGGAGCGGTAGCCGAGTTTCTGGGGTATCCGGCGACGCCGCATGCGGTGGTGATCAATGAGGCGCTCGAAATTGCGCGCAAGTTTTCGACGCCGGAGTCGGTGCAGTTTATCAATGGCGTGCTGGATAGTGTGGGAAAAGATGTGGGGCCGCAAGAACCGCGGTCAGCTCTCGGCTGACAGCTTTAGGTTAGAAGTTAGATGCTTATTTTTCGCGGGCGCCACTTCCGGGCGCACAGCCCAGCCAAAATCCATGTTAGCTGTCAGCTCTCAGCTGACAGTAAAACCCTCTTCGATCTTCAATCACTGCGGCTTGATGGCGATTAGATTGGGGAGGCAGAGCGGTGCCGTGCCGCCCTGGCTGTTGCACATGTTGGGGTTGTCGTTGTCGTTGATGTTGGCATAGGGGACCTGCTGGAAGTCGCCCTGACCTTTGCTGCAGGCGCTGGTGCAAACGATGTGCACGGAGCCGGCGGCGCAGGTTGTTCCGTCATACTGATCGCAGGCGGCGACGTAAACCTGGCTTCCGTCGGTGGAAGCAGAGGCGGAGAGCGGGGTGCTGCCGCCGACGAGCGGGATGGAAGTCGTGGTCCCACTACCCACGTTGAAAACAAGTACAGCGGGAATGTTGTTGGCGACGAGAATGACCGCGGTGCCGTCGGCTACGAGCTGCCCATAGATTGGAGTGAAATTGCCCTGGCCAAGGTTGCGGGACTGCACTGCGCCGAAAGTCACGGACGGAGCATTACACGTGAACTCAATGTCCGTCAGAGGAATCTGCGTTTCGGAGACCGTGAAAATGTCAATGTTCGGCGGATCAATCGCGATTACGTGCTGGGCGTCAGGCGACGGGAAAATCTGAGTCGGAATGCCGGGGGTGGTCACTGAGCCCAGGTTGCCCTGGGGAAGTTGGGGATTACAGGTAGCGAAGCCGGAAATCGAAGTTCCCGGCGCGGGTGTTCCCGCGATGTAGGCGAAGCTGCCATCCGCCGAGAATTTGACATCGGTCGCTGAGGTGGCGATCGGAACCGAAGTTAGCGCGTCCACCGTGGAGTAGACGTACAGATTGCCGGCGTTGGTAAGGATGAAGAGTTTTAGCTGATCGGGAGAGAAAGCGGCGGCGGTGGCGGTTTCGCCGGGGATAATGAGGTCCACAGGGGCGGCGCTGCTGCTGCCGCCGTTGTAGATGTAGACCTGGCTGGGGGTGGAAACGGTGTCGGAAACGACCGCCAGTTTGCCATCGTTGGAGATGGTGAGCACTTGGCCGCACAAGGCAACGTTGCAGGGTGTCGAGACGTTGGAGACCAAGGAAACGGTCGAGCCGCTCTTGGCGGCGACATCCGCGTACATCAGACCCTGATCGCTTCCGAGGTAGATGCGCGACGAGGCCAGATGGTTAAACATCATGGAATTGGGAGTGCGGGGCACGTTCAGGATGGAGCCGATGGGAGTGGTTCCCGGGGTCACCGCGAACAACGCGCTGCTGCAACCGGGGGCGTTCCCGCAGTCGGTGGTCGCCGCCCAAGCGGTGTAGGTGGGCACTTTGGAGACGGAAGTAACGTCAACCGAGATCGTGCCATAAGCTTTCGTCACGTTCGGCGGCTGGCATTTTGGAGGGTCGGCCGCGTTGTAGTCGCTGGCGTAGATGGGGAGACCGGGTAGAACTCCGATATTGCAGGATGGAGGAGTGCAGGAAGCAAAGAGCGTGGTGCCGCCGAGATTGTTGCGCGCGGCAGCATTGTTGGTCACCGCGCTGCTGGCGGTGGTGCCGAAGGCCGCAACTTCAGGGTTGGTTGTGCTCCAAGTGAGGGGCGCGGCGGCCAGGGGAGTGTTATTGGCGATGCCGCACAACGTATCGACCGCGATGGCTGTGATGGGTATGCTGGCGCCGTTGTTTACGGTGATCGAGTTCCCTGCCTCGTTCTGGCCTCCGATCTGGAGGTGGATGGCTTGGATCAGGCAGGTCGTGAAGGGATAGGGGTTGCTGCTGACCCCGGAGGCGCTGGCAACAAGATTGGTGATGCCGGGGGATTTGGCGGTGACCTGAACCTGGTTGAGCACGTTGGGCTGGCCTGCGGGCACGATGGGAGTTGCGGTGACCACACCGCTATTGCTCGACGACCAGGTTATGGGGCCGACAGTGTTGGTGATGTCTCCAGCGATGGTGTTGTAGGCGGTCGCCGCATAGGTCCAGGTTTGACCCTGCGAGAAACAGTCATACAGAGGCGGTTGGGTGTTGGCGTTCTGAATCTCAATGCTATTGATGGGCTGGTGGACGTAGACGGTAGTGGTTGGGCTGTAGACGCCGTTGATGACGGCGGTTACCGTGGCGATTCCGGGATTGCCCCCACTGCACTGGCTGCCAGTCTGGTCCCAGGTGCCGGCGCAAGCGTTCCCACCGGCGTTAATGGTGAGTGGCGCGGGGGTGATCGTACCGGCCGGAACTCCAACAACATATTGAATGTTGATGCCGTTGACGGGGTGGCCGGAGGCGTCCTTGCCGCTGGCGCTAAAAACTTGAGTGCCACCCACAACAAGGGAGAAGGTATTGGCGGGGCTCAGCGTAACACTTTGCACGCCTCCGTTGCCGGAGCTGATGCTGCTCTTGCCCAAGCAGCCGGTGAGGGCGACGACCAAGGCGATGGCCAACGTAAGTAGAAAACCGGAACCGCAACGATGCATGAACCCTCCTCGCGTCCGTTTTGGCAGGCGCGAGCATAATAAGAATGTGGTCAGGCGGAAAACTGTGAGTTTAGAAGGTATAGGGCAAGGTTTCAAGGCTTCAAAGTTTCAGAACAAAAGCGGTCTGGCGTCTGAGACCTTGATCCAATGGAGCGACGGGCGTCTCGCACGTCCAGCCAGGCGGGGACAGTCCGGCTCTCCACCGGCGACCCTGAGACCTTGAAACTCTTGAAACCTAAACCTGCTCTCTCTTCTTCGATGCTTCGAAGAGTGGTTGACGATGTGCCGCGTAGTTGTTATTATCATAGGGTTCCGCGAGTTAAGTCTGGCTTGCCTGTGTACGGCTGTCCTGTCGGATGCGCAACCTGCGCTGGCGACCGGCTCCGGGAAAATCTTGGCTGAGCTTTGAAGAAATACGTACCCGGTTGGA